>NZ_CP059186.1:126288-426288 GCF_014251335.1 Blattabacterium cuenoti
TTTTTTGAAATCTTTTTTTTTTGGTTATCGATTCCCTTTTTAGGCATTTTATATTAATTTAATTTTATTTAATTTCTTTATGAATTGTATACTTTCTTAATATTGGGTTATATTTTTTTAGTTCAATTCTGTTTGGAGTATTTTTTTTATTTTTTGTTGTAACATATCTAGAACAACCAGGAATTCCAATTTTTTTTTGTTCAATACATTCTAATATAACTTGTATTCTATTTCCTTTTTTTCCCATTTTAATTTAATTAATATTTATATTTAAAACGTTTTAAAACTTTTTCTATCCCTATTTTATTAATAAGTTTTACAGTAGAAATACAAACTTTTAGAGTAATCCACTTTTTTTCTTTTATCAAAAAAAAACGTTTTTTACATAAATTAATGTTAAAACGACGTTTTTTTTTATTATTTGCATGAGATACTTTATTTCCTACCATGGCTTTTTTTCCTGTCAATTCACAAATTTTTGACATAATAATTTTTTTTGTTAACTTATATGAACCAAAATAGCTATAAATATAATATTATTATCATACAAGACATTTATTATCATGTCAGGACATAGCAAATGGTCAAATATACAACATAGAAAATCAAATCAAGATTTCAAAAAATCTAAAAAATTTTCTAAAATTATTAAAGAAATTTCTGCTTCCGTAAAAGAATCAGGCACAAATAGCTCTCGTTTCAAAAATGCAATTTTAAATGCTAAATCAGTCAATATTCCTAAAAATACTATACAAAAAGCAATAAAAAAAGCTTTACAGATCAAAACAGATGATTACAAAAGTTTAAATTTAGAAGGACTAATACACGGAATTAGTATAATTATAGAATGCATGACGAATAACAGTATTAGAACAACTTCTAATATTAGAACACTTTTTAATAAAAATAAAGGAAGATTATGTCATAATGGGGAATTAACTCATTTTTTTCACAGAATGGGTGTTTTTTGTATAAAAAAAAAAGATATTCATTATTCAATGGATGATTTTGAACTTATGGCAATAGATTTCGGAGCCCAAGATTTAAAAAAAGACCATAGCACAATCTATTTGTACACAAATTTTGAATATTTTGGATCTATGAAAAACAATTTCAAAAAGTTAAAAATACTCCATGAATATAAAATAGAACATGTCCCAAAACAGACTAAATATATTTCAGTAGAAAAAAAAAATAAAGTTTTCAATTTAATTGAAAAACTTCATATGAATGAAGATGTAGAAAATATATACTCAAATTTAAATTAAAAAGTAGAATGTCCTATCGCATTTTTTTAGTAAAAAAAATGAGGAAAGTCCGGACACCGTAGAGCAACACAATGGGTAACTCCCATCCATCGTAAGGTGAGGAATAGTGCAACAGAAAGAATGTACAGAATTTATTTATTATTTATTGCTGTAGTGAAATCATGTAAACTCTGTGTGGTGAAATGCCATGTATACCGGAAAACTAGCTCGGTTGAAACCGGGGGGTAGGCAGATTGAAATCATGGGTAACCTAGATTCTAGATAAATGATAGGCATAAAAACAGAATCCGGCTTACAATTTTACTTTTTCGGAGAGATGGCCGAGAGGATTAAGGCGCACGTCTGGAAAGCGTGTTCACAAAAAAGTGTCAAGGGTTCGAATCCCTTTCTCTCCGCTTTTTTTTATATTTATAAATTTTCTATATCTCTTAATTTTTTTTCTATCAAATTTGTTCTAACACCTAATAATCGATCTATATCCTTAGAAGCTCCTTGTAATTTATCTTGAGCTTGATGAAGCAATAATCCAAATTTTGTGAATTCCTGTTTGACCGTTTCTAAAATTTTCCACACTTCAGAACTTCTTTTTTGAATAGCTAAAGTTCTGAAACCAATTTGTAAACTATTTAATACAGCAGCTAATGTAGACGGGCCTGCTATCACTGTTTTATATTTTCTTAATAATTCCTCTAACAAGCTAGAATTTCTTACAATTTCAGCATATATTCCTTCAAAAGGTAAAAAAAGAATAGCAAAATCAGTAGTATATGGAGGATCAATATATTTATATTGAATATCTTTGGACATTTTTTTTAATACAGATTCCATATTTTTTATAGCTGTTTCTATATTTTTTTTTTCTCCATTACGATAAGCTTTTTGTACTTTTTCATAAGTTTCTTTCGGGAACTTAACATCAATAGGTAACCATATCATATTTCCGTTTTCAAGTCCTGGAAGTTTAATTGCAAATTCTACTACAAAATTTGTACTAGATTTGGTAACAACATTAGAAGCGTATTGTTCTGGAGATAAAATTTGTTGTAAAAGCATTGAAAGCTGCATTTCGCTAAAACTTCCACATATTTTTACATGATTTAAGGTACTTTTTAAAGAACTCACATCTTTTGCTAAGATCTTCATTTCGCCTAAACCTTCTTGTAAAAAGAATAATTGGTTTCCAATTATTTCGAATGATTTCCCCAAATGAAGATTTAAAGAAGTTTGAAGTTTCTCACTAACATTTTCTCTTATTTCCTCAAGTTTTTTTTCAATAATTTTAATTAATTTTTCCTGTGATGTGGAGACAGAATCTAATTTTCTATCTTGACTATCAATGTAAAACTGAACTTTTTTATCTATAGCATCCTGAAAAATTTTTACAGTTTGTATTAAACTATTTTTCATTTCCATTAAAGAATCGACTACTTCAATTCTACTATATTTAGATAATTTTTGAATTTCATTCTGTTGATCTTTAAATTCCTTTCTAAAAAAAAATTCTAATTTTCTAAAAAAATATATGCAGCATATGAAAAAAATAAAAAAATTAAAAAATATAAATGAATAATACATTTAAATTATGAGGAAAAAATAGCGGGAATAGGACTCGAACCTATGACCTTCGGGTTATGAGCCCGACGAGCTACCAACTGCTCCATCCCGCGAATATTATATTTGTGAATATAATCTTTTTCATCTAAAAAATCAAATATTAAAAATTTATTCATCCATTCATAGATATTAAAAACTCTTCATTATTTTGAGTTCTAGATATTCTAGATCTTAAAAATTCCATCGCTTCCACTGGATTCATATCGGAAAGATGTTTTCTCAAAATCCACATTCTTTGTAATGTGTTTGGATCAAGTAAAAGATTATCTTTTCTTGTACTAGATGAAACAAGATCAATAGCTGGATAAATTCGTTTATTAGCTATTTTTCTATCTAATTGAAGTTCTTTATTTCCTGTTCCTTTAAATTCTTCAAAAATTACTTCATCCATTTTTGATCCTGTATCAATCATCGCTGTGGCAATTATAGATAAAGATCCACCATTTTCTATGTTTCTAGCCGCTCCAAAAAATCTCTTGGGTCTGTGTAATGCGTTCGCATCTACTCCTCCTGATAATACCTTTCCAGATGCAGGAGAAACAGTGTTATAAGCACGTGCTAAGCGCGTAATAGAATCTAACAATATGACTACGTCATGTGAGCATTCTACCATTCTTTTTGCTTTTTGCAAAACAATGTTAGCGACTTTAACATGTCGATCTGCAGGTTCATCAAAAGTAGATGCAATAACTTCTCCTTTCACATTTCTCTGCATATCTGTAACTTCTTCCGGACGTTCATCAATCAATAATATAATCAAATATACTTCAGGATGATTCGCCGCAATAGCATTAGCTATTTCTTTTAATAAAGTAGTTTTACCTGTTTTAGGGGGAGCGACGATCATTCCTCTTTGTCCTTTTCCTATAGGAGTAAAAAGATCTACAATTCTTGTAGAAAGAGTTGCATTTTTTTCAGCTAATTTAAATTTTTCGTTTGGGAATAATGGAGTTAAATGTTCAAAAGAATCTCTGTCCCTAACAAAAGAAGGAGATCTTCCATTAATTTCAAGAATTTTAATTAATGGAAAATATTTTTCACCATTTTTAGGTGGACGTACTTCTCCCCTTATTGTATCTCCTGTTTTCATTCCAAAAAGCCTAATTTGAGATTGAGAAACATAAATGTCATCTGGAGATGATAAATAATTAAAATCAGAAGATCTTAAAAATCCATAATTTTCTGGCATAATTTCCAATACCCCTTCACTAATTATTATACCTTCAAACTCATATTCAGGAGTACGGTATTTATTAGAAGAAACTTTCTGTGATCCTACTTCCGTTCCAGGAGTACGGTATTTATTAGAAGAAACTTTCTGTGATCCTACTTCCGTTTCAGGAGATATATTTTGAGCTTCGAATCTATCATTTTTTTTCCAATTAGAAAAATTTTGATGCTTCTTTTGAAATTTCGTGGATTCTTCTGAAAGTTTATAATTCGAAATTTTTAAATGTTCTTGGGAAATCAATTTTTTTTTACCATTTATGTTTTTGTTTTCTAAAAATGAATTTTTAGATTCAGTGTTTTTTCGCATTTTAAATCCTTTTTTTAAAGGATTTTCTCTTTTTGAATTTGAAGCAGAAGTATTTTTATTATTATTATTGAAAATGGAAATAATTTTTTCTAAAAGCTCGTTTTTTCGTAATTGCGTACATTTCTTTAATCCTGATGACCGAGCAATCTCCTGTAATTCAAAAAGTTTTTTACTTTTTAATTCAGTTATATCAAACATAAAGTGATTGGGTTTTATATATAATATATATGTTTGGAATATATTTTTTAGTATATGTTATGAAAAAAAATAACTTAGAAACGATAAATACAATTATACAAAAAATTAACTTGAACTTTAATAACATTATAAAAATAATTTAATCTTTATTATGTATGTTATATAGGATACAAACATTGTATTTACTTATTTCTATTTTTATTTATTCTTTTTTCATATACTTTTTATGTTTTTTAAATAAAAAAATAATTAGTTTTTTTTATTTTCATTTGTATTTAAAAAAAACAATTTTAATTTTTATAATTATATGTCTATTTCTATCTATTTTAAGTTTTTTTCTTTTTAAAAAGAAAAAATTGCAAATATTTTTCAACGAAATTAATATACTTACTAATATTATTCATGTAATAATCCTTTTTTTTTCATGTTATCAATTGAATATGAATATATACATATTAATCATGTTTATTTTTTTTATATTATTATGTATATGTATTTTATATATAACGAACAAAGCTATAAAAAAAGATATCGAATTAATCGATTCTATAAATCGAATACGATAATAATTGATTCAAATATAATAGAGATTATAAAGGTTTAAAAAATGAAAAAAACTTCATTTATTCAAAAGTTAGAAGTTTATAAAAAGGAATTTCATGAAATTTCAAAATCAATTATACAACCTAATATTATATCTGATCAAAAAAAGTACAAAATATTATTAAAGAAATACAAAGTTTTAGAAAAAATAGTCTCTCTTTATGAAGAATACAATAAAAAGTTGACTCTTCTTAAAGAAATAAATTTTATTTTAGAAAACGATTCTGATACGGAAATGAAAGAATTAGCTACAACAGAAAAATACAAAATTTTAGAAAATTTATCTTCTCTTGAAAAAGAATCCTATGACCTACTCTTTTATTCAAGAGAAAAGGATGCAACAGAAGAAGAAGATCATAGAAACGCTGCTATCGTGGAATTACGTTCTGGAACAGGAGGAAATGAAGCATGTCTTTTTGTTGAAGATATATTAAGAATGTATACTATGTATTTTAAAAAATCAGGTTGGAAATATAAAATCATACATGCTCAAAAAGGAGGAATAAAAGGATTCAAAGAAATTATTTTAGATGTAAATGGTGAAGAAGGAGTTTATGGAAATTTAAAGTTTGAGTCTGGAGTACATAGAGTGCAAAGAATTCCAAGAACAGAATCTCAAGGAAGAGTTCACACTTCTGCTATTACCGTAGCGGTTCTCCCTAAAGTAAAAGATATAGAAGTAGATATTAATTTATCTGATATAAAAAAAGATACTTTTAGATCTAGTGGATCTGGAGGACAACATGTAAATAAAACAGAATCTGCTGTACGATTAACACATATTCCAAGTAAAATTACAGTAGAATGTCAAGAAGAACGTTCTCAACATAAAAACTTTGAAAAAGCTATAAGTGTTTTAAGATCAAGAATTTATCAAATTGAAAAAGAAAAAAGACTAAAAAAAATATCTATAAAAAGAAAATCCCTGATTTCTACAGGGGATCGTTCCGTAAAAATTCGTACCTACAATTATCCTAAAAATAGAGTAACGGATCATAGAATTCATAAATCCATTTATGATCTTGCAGGATTTATGAATGGAAACATTCAAGAAATGATTAATTTATTAAAATTGTTTGAAAAAAAATAACATTCATTTTATAAAAAAAAATCGGAATTTAGATTATCTAAAAAATTTGTATTATAATCCCCTTTTAAAAAATCATTATTTTGCATAAGTTTTCTGTGAAAAGGAAGAGTTGTATGTATTCCTTCTATAACAAATTCATCTAAAGAACGACGCATTTTTTCAATGGTTTCTCTTCTACTTTTTGCCGTAGTAATAATTTTAGCAATCATAGGATCATAATAATGTGGGACAAAGTATCCTGCATAAATATGTGTGTCAATCCGTACGCCTTTTCCTCCAGGTAAATGCATTTGAGTTATTTTTCCAGGAACAGGACGAAAATTGTGATGCGGTTCTTCTGCATTAATTCTACATTCTATTGAATACATTTTTGGATAATAATTTTTTTTTATAGAAAGTTTTTTACCATAAGCTAAAAATATTTGTTCTTGAATTAAATCTAAACCTGTTATTTCTTCGGTTATAGTATGTTCCACTTGTATTCTCGGATTCATTTCCATAAAATAAAAATTCTTATTTCTATCTACCAAAAATTCTATAGTTCCTACTCCTTCATAATAAAGGTGTTCAGCCACTTTTACGGCTTCTTCTCCCATTTTTTTTCTAAGATGTGTAGTTAAAAATGGAGAGGGGGCTTCTTCTACCAATTTTTGGTTTCTTCTTTGAATGGAACAATCTCTTTCTGATAAATGACATGCTTCTCCATATTTATCTCCTAGAATTTGTATTTCTATGTGTCTTGGATTTAAAATTAATTTTTCTATATACATCTCTTTTTTTCCAAAACAAGACCAAGCCTCTTTTTTAGCTTCTTCCCAAGAATTTTTTAAATGATTTTTATCCAAAACAGATCGGATTCCTTTACCTCCACCTCCAGAAACAGCTTTTATAATAATCGGATATCCTATCTTATCTGCAATTTTCTCAATATCTTTATAAGAGGATTCAAAAAAACAATCAGATCCAGGTAAACAAGAAATTCCAATTTTTTTCATAGTTTTTTTAGCTGAAATTTTATTCCCCATTTGAATCATATGACTAGGTTTAGCCCCAATGAATTTTATATCATGTTTATGGCACATAGAAGAAAAATATGCATTTTCAGACAAAAATCCATATCCAGGATGAATGGCATCTGCATTTGTAATTTCTGCTGCAGAAATCAAATTTGGTATATTTAAATAAGATTGATATGAATGTGGAGGCCCAATACACACAGCTTCATCTGCAAAATAAACATGAAGACTATGTTTATCTGCTGTAGAATAAACAGCTACAGTTTTAATCCCCATTTCTTTAGCTGTTCGTATTATTCGTAAAGCAATTTCTCCACGATTAGCTATTAATATTTTTTTAAACATAAAAATTTAAAAATTCGGATCTATAAGAAATAAAGGCTGTTCATAATCAACAGGAGAAGCATCTTCCACTAAAACTTTAACCAATTTTCCATTTACTTCTGATTCAATATCATTAAACAGTTTCATGGCTTCTATTACACAAACTTTTGTTCCTATTTTTATTTTATCTCCTATTTTTACAAAAGGGTCTTGATCTGGATGAGGCTTTATGTAAAATGTTCCTATCATAGGAGATTTTATGGTTAAATATTCATTTTTATTTTCTTTTTCTATTTTATAAAATCTATCAGAAAAATCAGATATAGAAGAAGATGATGATGAAGATATTTTAGTAGGATAAGTAGGACTCCATGAACGTTTATCATTTTTTATTATTGTTCTATTTTTCATATATATTTCAGTATTTCCTATTTTAATCCTTATTTCATCAATATTTGAAGCCGAAATAAATTGAATCAGGGATTTGATTTTTTTTAAATCCATAATTTATTTTCCTTTTATTTTATATTTATAAGGATTCTTTTTTATTTTTTTTACTATATACAATCTTACCTCTATAATAAAGGTTGTTTTCATGCCAATGCGCATGATGATATAAATGTTTTTGATTGGTCACAACACATTTTGCTAATAAAGGTTCTTTTATTTTAAAATGACTTCTTCTTTTATTTCTTCTAGATTTAGATTGTCTTCTTTTAGGATGAGCCATAAATATTTATTTAATAAATTACTAATTTAGAAATAAAATTAGATGTGTTAAATAATTTTTATATCTTTCAAAATAGAATCATTTATTATGAGTCAATTAACTAAACGTAGTGAAGATTACTCAAAATGGTACAATGAAATTGTTGTTAAATCCGGGTTAGCAGAATTTTCTGGAGTGCGTGGTTTTATGATTATAAAACCATATGGATATTCTTTATGGGATAGAATGAAAACAATACTAGATAAAATGTTACAATTTACTGGACATCAGAATGTTTATTTTCCTTTACTTATTCCAAAATCTACTTTTACAAAACAAGAAGAGCATACTGAAATTTTTTCTGAAGGATGTGCTGTCGTTACACATTCTAGATTAATAAAAACAAATCAAGATCAAGAAAAACTAATCGTTGATCCTGAATCTAAGTTACAAGAAGAACTAGTAATTAGACCTACCTCAGAAAGTATTATATGGAAAACTTACAAACGGTGGATTCAATCTTATAGAGATTTACCTATTTTATTTAATCAGTGGGGAAATGCACTAAGATGGGAAATGCGAACTCGTTTATTTCTTAGAACTACTGAATTCTTATGGCAAGAAGGGCATACGGCTCATTCTACAAAAAAAGAAGCAATAGAAGAAGCCATAAAAATATTAAATATTTATACAGATTTTTCAGAAAAATTTATGGCTATTCCTGTATTGCGAGGAATCAAACCATATATGGATAAATTTTATGGTTCAGAAAAAACATATTGCATCGAAGCACTCATGCAAGATGGAAAAGCTTTACAAATTGGTACTTCACATTTTTTAGGACAAAATTTTTCGAAAGCTTTTGATGTTAAATTTACTAATTTTAACGGAAAAAAAGAATATGTATGGGCAACTTCTTGGGGAGTATCTACCAGATTAATAGGAGGATTAATTATGTCGCATTCTGATGATAAAGGATTAATTTTACCTCCAAAAATAGCTCCTATACAAATTATTATTATTCCTATTTATTATAAAGAAAATGATATAATAATTAACGAAATATCGGAAAATATTTTAAATATTCTAAAAAAAGAAAAAATAAGAGTAAAATATGATAATAGAATAGGATTTACTCCTGGATGGAAATTTCATGAATATGAAATGAAAGGAGTCCCCATACGAATTAGCATAGGAAAAAATGAAATACAAAATGAAAAAGTAGAAATCTTTAGAAGAGACACATATGAGAAAACATATATACCTTGGAAAGATTTAAAAAATTCAATACAAAAATTACTAGATGAAATACAAAAAAATATTTATAAAAAAGCTCTTCACAGAACTCAAAAATTAATCAAAAAATCAGATCAATACAATGATTTTAAGAATCAAATAAATCATTCAGGGGGGTTCATTTTTGCTCATTGGGATGGAACTAAAAATACAGGTAAAAAAATTCAAGAAGAAACAGAAGCAACTATACGTTGTATTCCTATGTCTAATGAAAAAGAAAAAGGAAAATGTATTTATTCTGGAAACCCTTCTATGCAAAGAGTGGTTTTTTCTAAATCCTATTGAAAATTTTTTAATCTTCCTTTAAAACTATTTATAGATGAATAATTTTTTTTTTCTAAAACAAAAGTCAACTCTTTTTTCAGTCTTTCAAATACCGAAATTCCCTCCTTCATAAATTGTGTCCCAATTTGAACAGCAGAAGCTCCACATAATATGTGTTCAAAAATGTCTTCTCCAGAAGAAATTCCTCCACATCCTATTATAGAAATATCTTTCCTAAGATAAGTATAAAATTTATGAATATTAGCTAAAGCAAATGGCTTTATAATTGATCCACCTATTCCTCCAAATCCTTTTTTAGGTCGTATAACTACTGATTCTTTATTTGTATCAATAAAAAGACCATTAGGTAAACTATTAATACAAGTAACAAAAAAAATAGGAAACTGATTTAGAATAAAAGCTATATTTTTAATATGTGCATCTTGAAAATAAGGAGGGAGTTTAATTCCTAAAGGTTTTTTGTTAAATTTAAATATGTTTTCTATAAAACTTGAAATTTTATAAAAATCATAACCTAACATATCTTCTTTTTCAAGAAGATTTGGACAAGATAAATTTAATTCTATAGCAGTTACTTTTGAAGATTGGTTTGCTTTTTGAATAAGAAAATAGTTTTCTTCTGAAGATAATCCGGATATAGAAAGAAAAATAGGTTTATTTATATTTTTTCTTTCTAAAAAATTTAGATAAAAATTAATGCCAAGATTAGGTAACCCCATAGAATTTATACTTCCTATATTCCATTCAAAATATCTAGGTAAAACATTTCCTTTTCTTGGTTTGTATGTACAACTTTTTGTCACAACTCCACCAGAAGAACTATTTAATAAATTGGATAATTCTTGATCTGTAGAACAAAGAACTCCTGATGCATTCATCATGCATAACGGTAGTTGTATCCCACTTATATTAGCAGAAATATCTATTTTTTTCATAATCATATCAATTAATTATAATAGTATCCAAGTATAAAATTTTTAACTTTACCAAAACAGTTTTTTTTTATGGAAGAAAAAGAACAATTCTTTTTAGAAATTTATAATTTAGGAATCATAAAATTTGGAAATTTTACATTAAAAAGTGGTATGAATTCTTCTATATATATAGATTTCCGTCCAATAGCTTCTAGACCTGATTTATTAATCAAGTTATCGGATTTACTTATACATGAAGTTCCATCTTATGATTTCGAGTTAATTTGTGGAGTTCCATATGCTGCTTTGCCTATAGCTACTACTTTATCTTTGAGATCAAAAATTCCGCTAATTATTAAAAGAAAAGAAAATAAAGGATATGGAACTGAACGAATGATTGAAGGTATATATAAAACAGGACAAAATTGCCTAATTATAGAAGATGTTATTACAAGTGGAGATAGTTTATTAAGAACTGTAATAGACCTTGAAAAAGAAGGATTGATAATTAAAAATATTATGTCTATTCTTGATAGAGAACAAGGAGGAATAGAAAATATAAAAAAAAGAGGATATAATATCCGAACTTTATTTCGAATAGGAGAAGTTTTCAAAATATTAAAAAAAAAACATTTTTTAAAAGAAAAAGAAATAGATATGATTCAATTTTTTTTTAGAAAAAAAAATACAAAAAATATTCAAAGTAAGCGTATATCCTATGAAGAAAAAAAAGAAAAAATATCTCATCCTATAGGAAAAAAACTTATAGATATTACATTAAAAAAAAAAACAAATTTAATAGTTTCTGCTGATTTAATGTATACTAAAAATATTTTGAAATTAGTAAATTTAATTGGAGATAGAATTTGTGGATTAAAACTCCATGTAGATATCATAAATGATTTTTCATATTCATTTATAAATAGTCTTAAAAATATTTCTATAGAGAAAAAATTTTTATTATTTGAAGATAGGAAATTATGTGATGTTGGTCCTACTAATTGTCTTCAATTGCATTACGGAATTCATAAAATTTCTTCTTGGGCAGATATCATTACGGCACACTTACTTGCTGGTAGTATGAGTATTCAAAACTTGAATATACCTTCTAGTATGGGATTGATTACAATATCTGAAATGTCTTCTTATGGAAGGCTATCTGATGATAATTACATAAGAAAAGCACTAAATATTTCTTTGAAAAATCCAAAAGTTATTGGAACTGTTGCACAAAGAAAAGTAGATGATAGATTATTATTATTTACACCTGGTATTCACTTTTCTATTAAAAAAAATAATGTAGGAAATAATTACATTCATCCTGTTCAAGCTTTTGAAAAAAATGGAAGTGATTTTATTATTGTGGGTAAAGCTATTTACCAATCTGTAAATCCAAAAATAACAGCAGAAGAATATAGAAATGCAGGATGGAAAGCTTATGAAAATGGACTTTAAATAATTCTATTACATTTATATGATATGAGTTTTTTTTATTAAAATTAATGATACTGATTATAATTTTATTTAATTTGTATATACATATTATATTTTCAAAAATTGTTTCAATCATAAAAAATTTCATGAATAAATTTTGAGTATGGAATGGATAAATTCATTAATCAGTTGTTTTATGATACTTTTTAGCATTATAGACATATTAGGTAACGCTCCCATAATTATGGGATTTAAATCAAAGGGGAACATTATAGACACTAAAAAAGTTATAATCACTTCTCTTGTAATATTTTTATCTTTCCTTTTTTTAGGGCAACCTATGTTGAAAATTATTGGAGTTGATGTACATTCTTTTTCTGTAGCGGGATCTTTCGTATTATTTTTAATTGGTTTAGAAATGATATTAGGGATAGACCTTCATAAGGTAACGGAAAACGCTCAAACTTCTATTGTTCCAATAGCTTTTCCACTTATAGCTGGTCCTGGATCTTTAACTACTTTAATTTCATTAAGAGCTACTTATGACGTAAATATTATTCTTTTATCTCTTATCTTAAATATGATAGTTGTTTATTTTGTGATAGATAGATGTGATTTTATAGCCGAAAAAATAGGAAATAACGGATTGGATATTTTAAAGAAAATATTTGGAATTGTTTTATTAGCTTTTGCAGTGAAAATTTTTGGAGCCAATGCGTCTCAATTATTTCAACAATAATTTGTTATTTTATTGAAAATGTTGATAACAGATTCATTAATATTTTTGAATTCAGGTAAATAAAAAGCTTTATAAATCAAAATTATATAATAATTTTGATTTATAATTGTAATATGCTTTTCTAAAAGTGATTTATTCAAAAGAAAAGAAGCTTTCAATAAACGTTTTATTTTATTTCTGTGAACTGATTTTTTGAAATTTTTTTTTTTACTAGAGTTCCTACGAGGTTAATTGATAAATTTTTATCAAAACTTTTTTCTGATAAAAGAGCAGATAAAATAGGATACACGAAAAAATATTTTCCATTTTTTATCACTTTTTCAAAAATTTTTTTTTCTTTAAACTGCATTTTTTAAAAAATTTATTCATAATTTACCATAAATTCTTCCAGCTTGGAAACCATTCCTGTAGGACCACAAATAAATGGAGTTCTCTGATGTAATTTAGTAGGTTTTATGTCTAAAATACGTTTTTTTCCATCAGAAGCTTTTCCTCCAGCTTGTTCTGCTAAAAAAGCCATAGGATTACATTCATAAAGTAATCTTAATTTTCCTTCTGGAGAAGAAGCTGTTTTTGGATAGATATATATTCCTCCTTGTATCATATTTCTGTGAAAATCTCCGACTAAAGATCCAATATATCTTGCTGTATAGGGACGATTATCTTTTTTTTCTTGACAATATCGGATAAACTTCCTAATTCCATTAGGGAATTTATCCGAATTACCTTCATTAATAGAATAAATCTTTTCTTTTTTAGGAAAACGAAGATTAAAATGAGATAAGTAAAATGTTCCAATTGAAGGATCTAAAGTAAATCCATGTACTCCATTTCCAGTACTATATACCAATATGGTAGAAGATCCATAAATGATATATCCTGCAAGGATTTGTTGATTTCCTTTTTGCAAAAAATCTTCTATCGTTAAATTCATTTGAATAGGAGATTTTCTCATATATACAGAAAATATAGTTCCAATAGACACATTCACATCTATATTAGAAGAACCATCAAGTGGATCTATTAAAACAATATACTGATTTCGAAAAATTTTTTCTTGTTTTCCTTTTATTACTATAAAATCTTTACTTTCTTCAGATGCTATTCCACAAACAACATTTCGACTTTTAAAAGATTCAATGAAAGCTCTATGAGCAAAATCATCCAATTTTTGTTGATTTTCTCCTTGCACATTAGTAACTCCAGAACTACCTATAATTTTTTCTGTTAACCCTGCTTTATTAACTTCTTTATGAATAGCTTTAGAAGCTAATTTTATAGAGCTAAACAATCGTAATAATGCTTCAGTAGAATATGAAAAACAATCTCTATTTTCTATAATAAACTCTCCTAATGTATACATGTATGTATCTCTTAAAGAAATACTTCTTTTATATAAAGATCAGATTTTTTTTTATATCATGCTTCACAATTGAAGTACTATTCAAGAATTTTTGTTTATATAATAAATAAACTTTCTGAAGTTATTAGGAATTTTATATATTTCTATTAATTTTATCACTTAATGAGAATTATACAAATATCATTAATATTATTATGGCGTATATGGTTCTTTCTTATCAATATATTTTTGATTCCCTTATGGGCGGGAGCTTCTATTCCATTTCTTTTCAAAGAAAAACACTATCCTATTGCATATTGGTTTCATCAAATGTGGGCTAGAAGTAATCTTTTTCTCATGGGTTTTTGGTATGTATTAGAAAAAGATAAAGAAATCTTAGATAAAAATCAACAATACGTAATTATCAGTAATCACAGTTCTATTATGGATATTATGTTAATTTACTCTTTGATGAGAAATCATCCTTTGGTTTTTGTTGGAAAGGCAGAGTTAGCTAAACTCCCCTTTTTCGGATTTATTTACAAAAAAAGTAATATTCTTATTGAGAGAAAAAATTTATCGAGTTGTATACAAGTATTTAAAAAAATAGAAGATAAAGTAGATTCTGGAAAAAGTGTTTGTATTTTTCCAGAAGGTGGTGTTCCTAAACCTTATGTTTTCTTAGATCATTTTAAAAGTGGAGCTTTTTTTATCGCTATTTTCAAAAAGATTTCTATTATTCCTTTTACTATAGCTGACATAAAAACAAAATTTCCCAGTTTTTTTATTATAAAAGGAAGACCAGGAAAAATAAGAATTAAACAACATCATTCTATATCAACAAAAAATTTATCCTTAAAAGATAAGAACAATTTGAAAGAAAAATGTTTTAATTTAATTAAATATCAATTAGAAAAATTTGAACATGAACAAAAAAATACTTAATTACATGAATTAAATTATTCGTGAATAAAAAAATACATATTTATACTGACGGTTCTTCAAAAGGTAATCCTGGACCAGGAGGATATGGAATTTTTATAGAAATATTTTTTGGTCATTTTTATAATAGAAAAATAATTTCAGAAGGATTTCGTTATACAACTAATAATAGAATGGAACTATTATCAGTAATAGTGGGATTAGAAAAAATCAAAAAAAAAAAGCAAAATATTATTGTTTTTACCGATTCCAAATATATAGTAAATACTGTGCAAAATAGATGGATTTATAAATGGGAAAAAAATAACTTTCACAATAAAAAAAATGTAGATTTATGGAAAAGATTTTTAGATTTGTTTTATCAACATTTTGTTATATTTCATTGGATAAAAAGCCATAATGATCATTATATAAATGATTATTGTGATCGATTGTCTGTAGAAGCTTCTAAAAAAAAATTATTAAAAATAGACTATATATATGAAAAACAAATTATCTTTTAATTTTTAGCATAATTTCTTTGTCTAATAATTTCATATATGATTATGGACATTGCATTACTTACATTTAATGAATCTATATTTCCAAACATAGGAATTGTTATTATTTTGTTAGCTATCTCAATCCAAATATTAGATATTCCTTTATTTTCAGAACCAAAAACAATAGCTATATTATTATGAGAAAATTGAGTATGATATAGATTTATCGCTTTTTTATGTTTATGAAATCCTGTTGTTATAATTTGTATTTTATTCTTTTTTAACCAATATATGATTGATTCTATTTTTTCCATAAAAATATTTCTTGTGAAAAGACTCCCTAAACTACATCTTATAATATTAGAATTATACACATAAGTTTTCATGTTACATAGGATAATAAAATGAATATTTGCTACGTCAGCTACTCTTAACATAGCTCCTATATTACCAGGTTTTTCTATTCCATCTAGAATAAGGATTAAAGAAGAATTATTATTATAAATTTTTATGTTTTTCAATTGATTAATATATTTTTTTTCTTTAAACATTGCAATAATTCCACCTGAATTTTCTCTATATGCTAATTTTTTAAAAATTTTCATACTAATAAGAAAAGTTATGGAATGAAATGACTGAATCATATTATATTTTTTAAATATTTTTTCGCATATAAATATTTTTTTTGGTAAAAAATTCCCTTTTATAGCCATTTCAAATTCTTTTATTCCTTCAACAAAAAAAACATTCATATAATTTTTTTTTTGATAAATTTTTATCAAATCTTTAATTTTTGTATTTTGGAGACTATATATTTTTTTCATATTTATTTTGTATAATGATTTATAAAAAATACCATGACATGGTATATATGAATATAGCAGTTGAACATTCCAAATCATCTTTTTGTAAAAAAAAAAAGTAGGAGCTGTTATAGTTAACAATAAAAAAATCATATCTTATGGGTATAATCGTACTCCAAATGGATTTGATGATACCTGTGAAGATCATAACGGAAATACGAAATGGTATGTAATACATGCAGAAGCAAATGCAATATTAAAAGTGTCTTCTTCTTCTTTATCTTGTGAAGGGGCTTCCATATACATTACTCACTTTCCATGTAAAGAATGCTGTAAACTCATTTATTTATCTAATATAAAAAGAGTGATTTACTTATATGCACAAAATAATGAAGAATTAACTTTTTTAAAAAAATTGAAAATAGAAATAGAAAAACTTATTTAAATTGACTATAAAAACCCAGGTGGCGAAACAGGAAGACGCGCTGGACTCAAAATCCAGTGATTTTTTATATCATGCGGGTTCGACCCCCGCCCTGGGTATTTTTTTTGATTCAGAATCAGAATAAGAAATATCTTTGAGAAAGAGGTAAAATATCAGAAGGATGAGAAACTATTTTTTCTCCATTTATATAAACATTATAAGTTTTGGGGTCCACTTCTAAATTTGGCATTTTTTCATTTAAAATCATGTTTTTTTTGGATAAAGTACGACACCCTTTTACTATTTTTATTTGTTTTTTGATTTCATTTTTATCAAAAAAACCATTGTTAATTGCGTCTATTGATACAAAAACACTGCTTAATTTTGGTTCAAAGTATCCAAACATTTTTCTATACATAAATGGCTGAGGAGTAGGAATAGTAGCGTTAGGATCTCCCATACTAGCATAGACAATCATTCCACTTTTTATGACTAACTCGGGTTTTACTCCAAAGAAAGAAGGTTTCCATAATACTAAATCTGCCATTTTACCAATATGAATAGATCCTACATATTCAGAAATACCATGAGTAATAGCAGGATTTATAGTATATTTTGAAATGTATCTTTTTACTCTAAAATTATCATTTTTTGAATGATCTTCATGAAGTGGTCCTCTTTGTTTTTTCATTTTATCAGCTGTTTGCCATGTTCTTTTTACGATTTCACCTATACGTCCCATTGCTTGAGAATCTGAACTGGTCATACTAATGGCTCCCATATCATGTAAAATTCCTTCTGCACTAATAGTTTCAGATCTTATACGTGATTTAGCAAAAGCAATATCTTCTGGTAAGTTAGAATCTAAATGATGACAAATCATTAACATATCTAAATGTTCATCTATAGTGTTATAAGTATAAGGCATCGTAGGACTTGTTGATGAAGGCAAAATATTTGAAAAAGATATAACCTTCAACAAATCAGGAGCATGCCCCCCCCCGGCTCCTTCTGTGTGATAAGTGTGAATTGTTCGATTTTTGAATGTTTTTAAAGTATCTTCTACATAACCTGATTCATTTAGTGAATCTGTATGAATGTTAACTTGTACGTCCAATTTTTCTGCAACATTCAAACATTGATCTATAACATGAAAAGTACTACCCCAATCTTCATGTATTTTTAATCCCCCTGCACCAGCTTTTACTTGTTCAATTAAAGCTTCGGGACGAGAGCTATTTCCACTAGCAAGAAAAATAAAATTAATAGGAATATGATCTGTACTTTTTAACATTCTTTGAATGTTCCATACACCTGAAGTACAATTTGTAGCTATAGTTCCAGTGGCTGGCCCTGATCCTCCTCCAATAATAGTAGTTGTTCCACTTTCTAATGCTACTTCAAATAATTGTGGGCATATATAATGAACATGACTATCTACACTTCCAGATGTTACTATAATATTTTCTGAAGAAATGACTTCTGTTCCTGCTCCAATATACATATTAGAAGTAACTCCATCCATGAAATATGGATTTCCGGCTTTTCCTATTCCAACAATAAGACCATTTTTAATTCCTATATCTGCTTTTACGATACCCCAATGGTCTACAATAATAGCATTAGTTAATACTAAATCTAAAACTCCTTCATTTCTTGTCGCAAATGGATGTTGTCCCATTCCGTCTCTAATAACTTTACCTCCACCAAAAACACATTCATCTCCATAAATAGTATAGTCTTTCTCTATTTCAATCCATAAAGAAGTATCCCCTAAACGAATTTTATCCCCTTTGGTAGGCCCATACATACTTGCATAAGATTTTCTGTCTATTTTTTTCATATAGTTGTATTTTCTTTTCCTGAAAATCCATAAATTTTTTTACTTCCTCCAATTTCTACTAACATAATTTCTTTTGTTTCTCCTGGTTCAAAACGAACGGATCTACCAGAAGGGATATCTAGTTTATATCCTTTAGTTCCTTCTCTTTCAAAAAGAAGAGCCGAATTGGTTTCATAAAAATGAAAATGAGATCCTACTTGAATAGGACGAGTCCCTGTATTGGATACTATTCTTTCTATACGAGATCTTCCAGGTAATAATACAATCTCTTCTTTGAGAAGATCATATTGTCCTGGAATCAAATTAGAATTTTTTTTTCTATTTCTTTTGATAGGATGATGTATGGTTACTAACTTTGTTCCATCAGGAAAAGTAGCTTCTACTTGAACATTATTAAGTAATTCATACACTCCATCCATAACTTGTTCATGGTTCAGAATATTTCCTGCTTCATACATAAGGTCTTTTACTGTTTTTCCATCACGAGCTCCTTCCATTACATAATGAGCGATTAAAGCTAAAGATTCAGGATAATTCAATTTTAATCCTCTTTTTAAACGTTTTTTTGCCAATTCTCCAGCCATGTGCAGAAGAATTTTTTCCTTTTCATAAGAAGTTAAATGCATATGCTTTCTTTAATTTAATTCATAAACATAATATTCGTTGCAACAAACAACATAATACATATATGAGTTTAAAGTTATGAAATATTATAATAATGAAAGAGAAATAGAATCGCTTTTCCTCCTCATTGAATCTTAACAAAGTTTTTAAGCATAATCTAATTTTTACAAATTAATTATAGCTATATATATTATAAAACAACTTCAATATCAATTAAAATAATAAAAAAAAACACGTCTCCACAAATTATCGTTATTTTTGTTAGCATCTTTAATAATGGGAAAATTGTCTTAAAAAATAATTAAAAAATGCAAGTTTTAAAATTTGGGGGTAGTTCCGTGGCTCATTCTGATGCGATAAAACGTATTTGTTCTTTATTAGAAAAAAAGCCAAAAGGAAGATATGCTATTGTTGTGTCTGCATTAGGAAATATTACGGATCAGTTAATTCAATGTGGCCAATTAGCTTCTGAAAGAAAAAATATTTATAAAAATATATTAGAAGAAATAGAGATTCGACATCTTAATATTATAAGAGAATTGTTTCCTATCACCTATCAAAGTCATTTAATCAGTTGGATTAAAAAAAATATCAATGATTTAGAAAGTTTATGTGACGGTATTTTTCAAGTAGAAGAACTTTCGAAACGTTCTTTAGATAAAATCATGAGTTTTGGAGAATTGAGTTCTTCTTTTCTCATTGCAGAAAAATTGAAACAATCTGGATTAGATGCAGTTTGTAAAGATAGCAGAGATTTAATTATTACAGATTCTCAATTTGGATGCGCACAAGTAGATTTTATCACAAGTAATCACCATATTATTCAGTTTTTTTGTGAAAAAACATCAGAATATATCGTTTTACCAGGATTTATAGCTTCTACGCTAGAAAACGAAACCACTACTCTTGGAAGGGGTGGTTCTGATTATACAGCGGCTATTTTAGCAGCGGCTATATCTGCTAGCTTACTTGAAATATGGACGGATGTAAGTGGAATGATGACAGCAAATCCAAAAATAGTGAATCAAGCTTTTCCTATAAAAGAAATTTCTTACGAGGAAGCAATGGAATTATCACATTTTGGAGCAAAAGTAATTTATCCTCCTACGATTCAACCCGCTATGAAAAAACATATTCCTATACAAATTAAAAATACTTTCTCTCCTTTAGATCCGGGAACTTTGATTTATATTAACAAAAATACAAATATCAGTCAACCTGTTACCGGAATATCTGGAATTCAGAATATGGCATTACTTACTTTAGAAGGAAGTGGAATGATCGGAATTCCTGGATATTCCAAACGTTTATTCGAAGCATTATCACGTGAAAAAATAAATGTTATATTTATCACTCAAAGTTCTTCAGAACATTCAATTACTACAGGAATTCATGAAACGGATGTTATCAAAGCAAAAGCTGTAATAGATAGCGAATTTGCTCAAGAAATCCATCAAAGACGTATTGATCCATTAAGAATAGAAAAAGATCTTTGTATCATCGCTGTAGTGGGAGATAATATGAAAAATCTTCATGGAACTAGTGGAAAAATGTTTTCGGCTTTAGGGAGAAATAGTATTAATGTTAGAGCGATAGCGCAAGGTTCTACTGAAAAAAATATATCAGCCGTTATTAGAAAAACAGATTTTAAAAAGGCATTAAATACTTTACATGAAGCTTTTTTTGAAAGTCCACCAAAACAAATTAATCTTTTCATTTGTGGAGTAGGAAAAGTAGGAAGCAAATTGCTAGAACAGATAGATCAACAACAAAATTACTTATTAGAAGAATTAAAGCTTCAAGTTAGAGTCATTGGATTGGCTAACAGCAAGAAAATGTATTTTAATGATCATGGAATTAACTTAAGTGACTGGGAAGAAACCCTGAACCAAAAAAGCATAAATATGAATATATATTCCTTTATGGAGGAAGTATGGAAATTTAATCTAAGGAATAGTTTATTTGTAGATAATACAGCTAGTGAAGAAATGGCTATGACCTATGATAAATTTTTAAAAAATGGAATAGGAGTTATTACTTGTAATAAAATAGCTTGTTCCTCCGATTATGATCATTATAAAAAATTAAAAACACTTTCTAGACATTTTAAAGCTCCATTTTTTTTTGAAACTAATGTGGGGGCTAGTCTTCCAGTCATTAGTACACTAAACGATCTAATTAATAGCGGAGATAAAATCCATAAAATAGAAGCTGTATTATCAGGAAGTTTAAATTTTATCTTTAATCATTTTATAGGAGAAAAATCTTTTTTAGAAGTAGTAAAAGAAGCTCAATTAAAAGGATATACAGAACCGGATCCTAGAATTGATTTAAGTGGATTAGATGTTATGCGGAAAATACTAATTTTAGCAAGAGAATGTGGTTCTCCATTAGAATTAAGTGATATTCATCAAAAATCTTTTCTTCCAGAATCTTGTTCAAGCTCGACTTCTATAGAGAATTTTTATCAAGAATTATATAGATACAGCGATTATTTTTTTAAAGTAAGAAGTGAAGCGGAAAAAAATAAAAAACGTTTGCGTTTTATTGCACGTTATGAAAATGGAGTTGCTTCTGTTGGATTAGAATCTGTAAAACAGATTCATCCATTTTTTCAATTAGAAGGAAAAGATAACATGGTTTTATATAATACATATCGTTATGCGGAACAACCTCTTATCATAAAAGGAGCAGGTGCTGGAGCAGAAGTAACTGCATCTGGAGTTTTTTCAGATATTATTAAAGCTACTAAATAAAAGTCATGAAGGGAATTAAAATATTTGCACCAGCTACTGTTGCTAATTTAGCTTGTGGCTTTGATGTCATTGGATTAGCTTTAGATTTTCCTAAAGATGAAATTTTTTTATATAAATCCAATAATCCAGGAATACGTATTAATCGAATATATGGGGCATCATTACCTAATGACCCAAGAAAAAATGTGGCTTTTGTCGCTTTGCAATTTTTTTTGAAAAAATATCAACAAAGACAAAAATTTGATAACGAAAAAAAAATAGGATTTGAAATAGAATTAATTAAAAATATTCATCCTGGAAGTGGAATAGGATCTAGTGCCGCTAGTGCCGCTGGGGTTGTTTATGGAGCTAATATTCTATTAGGAAATCCTTTCAATAAGATACAATTAATCCGTTTTGCAATGGAAGGAGAACGTGTTGCAAGTGGGACGGCTCATGCTGATAATGTTGCTCCTGCTATCATGGGAGGACTAACATTAGTCAGAAGTTACAAGCCGCTGGATATTACTAAACTACACACACCTGATGAATTATGGGTCAGTATAATACATCCGCAAATTGAAGTCAAAACATCAGATGCTAGAGAAATTTTAAAACAAAAAATATTAATGACAGATGCTATTAGACAGTGGGGAAATGTAGGAGCGTTGGTTGCAGGATTATATCTAGAAGATTATGAGTTAATAAGTAGATCTTTAGAAGATGTTATTGCTGAACCGATACGAGCTATGTTAATTCCAGCTTTTTATGAATTAAAAATAAGATGCAAGGAAATAGGAGCTTTAGGGGGGGGGATTTCTGGTTCAGGGCCTTCTGTTTTCATGTTGAGCAAAGGAAATCACACGGCAAAAAAAGTTACTGAAGTTATGAATAGAGTATATTCTCCGTTAAAAGTTGATTATAAAACTTATACTTCCCCTATCAATCAGATAGGAGTCAAGTGGACTAAAATATTGTAAATATTATAGAAAAAATAATTAATATGTTATATTACAGTTTAAAAAATTATAAAAACTTAGTTTCTTTTGAAGATGCTGTTTTAACAGGTTTGTCACCTGATGGCGGATTATATATGCCTCAATCTATTCCTAAACTAGACCCTAAATTTATTCATGAACTTCCAACTTATGATATTTATACGATAGCGTCGTTTGTGATAAAACCTTATATTGAAAAATATATCCCAGAAAAGTACATTGATAACATAATTCATGATACTTTGAATTTTTCCTTTCCATTGAAAAAAATACATGATAATATTCATGTATTAGAACTTTTTCATGGGCCTACTTTATCATTTAAAGATGTAGGGGCTAAGTTTATGGCAGAGTGTTTAAATTTTTTTTCTGAAAAATTGGGAAAAACTGTTACGGTTTTAGTGGCTACTTCGGGAGATACCGGAGGTGCTGTTGCTAAAGGATTTCATAAAAAACCGGGAATAGAAGTCATTATTTTATATCCATATCATGGTATCAGTTCTTTACAAGAAAAACAAATCACTTCATTGGGAGATAACATATTGGCTTTAGAAATACATGGAAACTTTGATGATTGTCAGAACATGGTTAAAAAAGCCTTTTTAGACAAAGAAGTAAACAAAAAATATACATTAACTTCGGCTAATTCTATTAATGTAGGGAGATGGCTTCCTCAAATGTTTTATTACTTTTTAGCTTACAGACAAATAATCGAAAAGAATCCTATAGAACTAATTTTTTCAGTTCCTAGTGGAAACTTTGGAAATATTTGTGCAGGAATGATGGCTGAAAAAATGGGATTACCAATAAAATTTTTTATTGCATCTACAAATATTAACGATACTATACCTAGATTTTTAAAATCTGAAAAATATCATCCTCTTCCGGTAAGAAAAACTATATCAAATGCTATGGATATATCTGATCCAAGTAATTTTTCTAGGATATGGCATTTATATCAAAAAAATATATTTCAATTGAGAAAAAAACTATCTTCCTATAAATTTACAGATGAAGAAACTTTGTCAAGTATAAAAATAATCTGGAAAAAATATAAATACATGCTAGATCCACATGGAGCTATTGGTTATTTAGGACTTAGACAATATTTACAAGAAATTAATAATATTTCAGAACCAGCTATATTTTTAGAAACAGCTCATCCTATTAAATTTTTAGATCATATACCATCTTTTTTGCGTAAAAAAATTGTTCCCACTCAAGAATTAGAAATATTTTTGAATAAAAAAAATACCAATAAAAAAATATCTCTATCCAATAATTTTCATGTTTTCAAAAATTGGTTATTAGAAAAAAAATGAATTTTAAATTTTTTAATTAAATAGCTACATCTCCCTTAATATGAGGAAAAGGATTATAGTTTTTTAATTCAAAGTCTTCAAAACGAAATTGAAAAATATCTTTTGCAGAAGAATTAAGAATCATTTTAGGAAGTGGTCTTGGAGTTCTTTTCATCTGTAATTTAACTTGTTTAATATGATTATTATAGATATGAGCATCTCCTATAGTATGAATGAGTTCTTTTTCTTTTAGATGGAGAGTTTTAGCTAACATAGTGACTAACAAAGCGTAAGAAGCAATATTAAATGGCAATCCAATAAAAATATCTGCACTCCTTTGATATAAAAGCAACGATAATTTTTTTTTATATACATAAAACTGAAATAATAAATGGCAAGGAGGGAGTGCCATATTTTTAATCATCCCTACATTCCAAGAAGAAACAATTAAACGTCTAGAATTAGGATTAAACTTAATTTCTTTTATAAGATTAACTATTTGATCAACAAAATGGCCATCGTAGGTTGGCCATTTTCTCCATTGAAATCCATATATTGGACCTAATTCTCCATGATCATCCGCCCACTTATTCCAAATATTAACTTGATTATTTATTAGAAATTGAATGTTTGTATCTCCTTTTAAAAACCATAATAGTTCATAAATAATAGACCGTATATTTAATTTTTTAGTGGTTAAAAGAGGAAACCCTTTTTCTAAGTTAAATCTCATTTGATATCCAAATAAGCTTATTGTTCCTATTCCAGTACGATCTTTCCTTTTTATCCCCTTTTTTAATACGTTTTTTAATAAATTTAAATATTGTTTCATGATCCCATGATCTATTTCTTTTTTTAATTTAAAGAGTATTTTTGTATAAAAAAATATAACTATGAATCAAAAGGTTCTCTTCTTTTCTACAAGAAGTGGGTTAAAACTATCAGAAAATATAGCTTATTATTATGGAAACTTTCTTGGTAAAGTACAATTTTTAGAATTTAGTGATGGAGAATATACTCCTTGTTTTGAACAATCTGTTCGTGGATCTCAAGTATTTTTGATTGGTTCTACTTTTCCTCCAGTAGATAATTTAATGGAATTATTGTTAATGAGCGATGCTGCTCGTAGAGCTTCAGCTTCTAACATAACACTTGTAATTCCGTATTTTGGATGGGCAAGACAAGATCATAAAGATAGACCTAGAACTCCTATTGCCGCAAAACTTATAGCAAATTTGATCGTTGCTTCAGGAGCCACTAGAGTCATGACCATGGATTTACATGCAGATCAAATTCAAGGATTTTTTGATATCCCTGTAGATCATTTATATGCATCTAGAATATTTATTGATTACATTAAAAAATTAAATATAGATCAATTGACAATCGCTTCTCCAGATATGGGAGGAGCCAAAAGAGCTAGAAGTTATGCTGGTTATTTAGGTACAGATGTAGTAATCTGTTATAAAGAAAGAAAAAAAGCAAATGAAATAGAATTCATGAATCTTATAGGGAATGTAAAAGAAAAAAATATTATACTTATAGATGACATGGTAGATACAGCAGGCACTTTAACAGAAGCTGCTAATTTAATAAAAGAACAAGGAGCGAAAAGTGTACGTGCTATAGCTACTCATCCTGTTTTATCAGGGAATTCATATGAAAAAATACATCAATCATCGATTGAAGAATTGGTGGTAACAGATACAATTCCTATAAATCAAATGAATCCGAAAATTCAAATTTTATCTTGTGCTCCGCTTTTTGCGGAAGTGATGCAATCAGTACATAAAGACGAGTCTATTAGTAATAAATTTATTATATGAAATATGTTAATATATATGGTTATAAAAGAGATCTTGGAAAAGAAGCAGTTCGTTCCATTAGACTTTCTGGAAAAATACCATGTATTTTATATGGAAAAAATATAAATATTCCGTTTTCTACTTCATTAGAAAACTTAAGGAAAATAGTATATACTACAGAAGTATATGGTATTATTCTTAAAATAGAAGGATATGATAAAAGTATTAATGCTATTCGAAAGGAAATACAATTTGATCCTGTTAATGAAAAAATATTACATGTAGATTTTTACAAAATTGATAAAATTAAACCTATTATATTAGAAATTCCTATTAAATATTTTGGTAGACCTATTGGAGTAACAAAAGGTGGGGAATATCATTCGAATATCAGAAAATTAAAAGTTAAAGCCAATTCATATAATATGCCAGAACATATTAAATTAAATATAAATTCTTTAGACATAGGTGATAGAATAATAGTTGAAGATTTACATAATGATAAATATACTATATTGAATCCTTCTCATGCATTGATAGCAAGTGTAAAAAATTCACGTATAATTGTTAAAGGTGCCCAAGAACAAGAAGAAGAAAATCAAAAAAAAGAAGAAAATCAAAAAAAAGAAGAAAATCAAAAAAAAGAAGAAAAAAAATAAAAATGTTTCTAGATTTTTATTTTATGAAAATAGCTTTAGAAGAGGCTCATATTGCTTTTCATAAAAATGAAATTCCTATAGGCGCTGCAATTACACATAAAAATATGGTTATAGCAAAAGCTCATAATTTAACTGAAACTTTATGTGATATTACTGCACATGCAGAAATGTTAGTGATTCACTTAGCATCTAAGCACCTGAAAAAAAAATACATAAAAAAATGCACTTTATATGTAACTCTAGAACCATGTGTCATGTGTGCTGGAGCATTGTTCTGGGCTAAAATAGGAAGAGTTGTATGTGGTGCTTCTAACCCATCAAAAAGAGGATTCTTGTATTCTGGTACTAAATTACATCCCAAAACAGAATTTGCATCTGGAATTATGAAAAATCAGTGCAAAGCTCTTATACAAGAATTCTTTTTTTATAAAAGAATACATAATAAAAAATTTAGATAAATATTTTTTTATTCTTATTTATTTTCATTTTAAAAAAAACAGGTAAAGTTGTAATCAATATAATTAATAAAATAATCCATTCAAGATGATTTTTTAATTCCGGAAAACTTTTATCTAAATAATGCCCCGCCAACATAATAGAAAAAGTCCAAGCAAGCGCTCCAATAATGTTATATATCATAAATTTTTTGAAATCTATGCGAATTGCTCCTGCTATAATAGGAGCAAAAGTACGAAACATAGGTAAAAAACGACTCATGATAAGAGCAGTTGTTTTATATTTATTATAAAACAATTTTGCTAAAATTAAATGTTTTTTTTTAAAAAAAAAGGAATCTTTTCTTTCATACAGTAGCTTTCCAGATTTGTACCCCAACCAGTATCCTTGCATATTACCAAGAATTGCTACACTTGCTACGATTAAAATGATCACAAAAAAAGGGACATTATAAAAATTTTTGCATAAATCTTCCCCAAAAATTCCAGCAGTAAATAATAAAGAATCTCCAGGCAAGAAAAAACCAATGAAAAATCCTGTTTCTGCAAAAACAATAGCTAAAAGAATAAATAAAGCTGTATTTCCGAAATATAAAAATATCCATCTAGGATTAAATAAATGCTGAAAAAAATCCCAAAGATCTGACATTTTACAAATATGATAATGAAAGTCAAAGTTAAATATTTCCATTTTTTATAAACTAAAAAATGAAAATATTTATTTTCATATTTTTTTCATATTCAAAAAACTAATATATTTTTCCTTATGGAGTATTTATTTAAATTTATTAATATTTTAGGATGGATTCCTAACATATTCTTTTTCATAATAGCTTTTATTTTTCTCATTTTTTGGTTGTACAAAATATTTTATTTTATTGATTAATAAAAAATTGGTTAATTTTGTTCAACGAAAATAAATTCATGAGGAATGAAAAAAAGGGGAGTACTTATACATTTTAATGAAGAAGCTTATGATGTACTTAAAAATTATTTACTTCATCAAGTGGATGACATAAAAAACACATTCATTTTAGTAGATGATATGACCTTCAATCATTGTCTTCCCATTCTTTTTCATCATATAGATTTTTTAAAAAAATCTAATGTTATTAAAATAAAATCAGGAGAAAAAGAAAAAAATATTTACACGTGCATTCAAATATGTAAAAGTCTAGAAGAATTTAAAGCAACTAGAAAAAGTTTAATTATAAATTTAGGAGGAGGGGTTATAACAGATACTGGAGGTTTTGTTGCTTCTATATTCAAACGAGGAATTCGTTTTATTAATATCCCCACAACTCTATTAGGAATGGTTGATGCGGCTATAGGATATAAAACCGGAGTGAATTTAGATTCTATAAAAAATGAAATAGGATCTTTTTACGTTCCAGAATTTTTAATCATTGATACTTATTTTCTAAAAACACTTCCGAATAAAGAAATTTTTTCTGGAATGGCAGAAATGTTCAAACATGGATTAATAGCTGATAAAAATTTTTGGAAAAAAATGAATCAAATACAAACAGATATCACTCAAAATCAAAATGAATGGACCCACTTAATTCATCAATCTATATTAATTAAACAAAAAATTGTAGATCAAGATCCTAAAGAAAAAGGATTAAGAAAAATTCTTAATTTTGGCCACACTATTGGACATGCTTTAGAAAGTTATTTTATGAATATGAATAAAATGTTACATGGGATTGCTGTAACCATAGGAATGATGTATGAATCATGGATTTCTTTCAAAATTAATGGTTTATCCATGTCTGATTATAAAGAAATCAAATCTACGCTTTCTGCATTATGTCCAATACGAAATCAAATTTTCGATTTAGAAATTAATAAATTATTGCTGATTATGGAACATGATAAAAAAAATGAAAAAAATAAAATTCAATTTTCTTTATTAAAAGAAATAGGAAAATGTTCATATAATTGTCAAGTCCCGTATTCCTTGATTAAGGAAAGTTTTTTGAACTAAGTGTTTTTAATAATTAATATTTTCAAAAAAAATGAATGAAAGTGAAGGAGAAAAATTGATTTATATTAATATTGAAGATGAAATGAAATCATCTTACATAGATTATTCTATGTCTGTTATTGTATCCAGAGCTCTTCCCGATGTTAGAGATGGATTAAAACCTGTACATAGAAGAGTTCTTTATGGAATGTATCAATTAGGAATTTTTTCTAACAGTTCTTATAAAAAATCTGCTCGTATTGTTGGAGAAGTATTGGGAAAATACCATCCACATGGAGATATTTCTGTTTATGAGACTATGGTCCGTCTGACCCAAAAATGGACATTACGTTATCCACTAATAGATGGACAGGGTAATTTTGGATCATTAGATGCAGATCCTCCAGCAGCCATGCGTTATACAGAAGTCAAAATGAAAAAAATATCTGAAGAAATGTTGTTGGATATTAAAAAAGAAACCGTGGATATGAAATTAAATTTTGATGATTCTTTGGAAGAACCAACTGTTTTACCTACACGAATTCCTAATCTTTTAATTAATGGATCTTCTGGGATTGCAGTTGGAATGGCTACTAATATCGCTCCTCATAATTTAAAAGAAACTATAAATGCTGTTTGCGCTTATATAGAAAATAACGATATATCTATAGAACAGATCATGAAATATATTAAAGCTCCTGATTTTCCTACAGGTGGAATTATTTACGGATATGATGGAGTTAAAAATGCTTTTCGTACCGGGAAAGGACGTATTATTTTACGTGCAAAAGTACATTTTGAAGAAATTCATGGAAGACAATGTATTATTGTAGATGAGATCCCTTATCAAGTAAACAAAGCTGATATGATCGCTAGAACTGTGGAACTAATGAAAGAAGGAAAAATGGAAGGGATTTATCAAATTCGTGATGAATCGGATAGAAATGGATTACGTATTGTATACATTTTAAAACAAAATACAAATCCTAATATATTATTGAATAAATTGTTTCAATATACTTCTCTACAAACTTATTTTAATATAAATAATATAGCTCTAGTTAATGGTAAACCTGTTCAATTAAATATCAAAAGTCTTATCAGACATTTTGTTGATCATAGACATAATGTTATTATTCGTCGGACTAGATACGAACTTAAAAAATGTCAAAATCGTGTTCATATTTTGTTAGGTTTTTTGAAAATATTAGATCATTTAGATCTCATGATTCAATTAATTAAAAAATCTCAAAATCATTATGATGCTTGTAATAGATTGATTAAAAAATTTCAAATATCTAAAAATCAATCTCAATCTATTTTAGATATGAAGTTACAAAGCCTTACATCTTTAGAAATAAATAAACTTAAAAAAGAATATGACGAGCTTGTTAAAAGAATAGAATTTTTTAAAAACGTTTTGGAAGAACATTCCACAAGAACTAAAATTATTCAAGAAGAACTTTTAAATATCAAAAAAAAATATCAAGATATACGTCGTACACAAATTGATTATTCAGGAGATCAGGTTAACATAGAAGACCTAATTGAAAACGAACAGGTAGTTCTTACTATTTCCCATGCCGGTTATATTAAAAGAACATCTTTATCAGAATACAAACGTCAAGGAAGAGGAGGAGTGGGAAACAGAGGAGCTACTGCCAGAGAATCAGACTTTTTCAAACATTTACTTGTAGCTACCAATCATCAATATCTACTTATTTTTACAGAAAAAGGAAAATGTTTTTGGCTAAGAGTATATGAAATTCCAGAAGGATCTAAAATTTCTAAAGGGAGAGCGATACAAAATATTATTCATCTTCAACAAGATGATAAAGTTAATGCTTATATCTTAACAGAAGATCTTACTAATAAAAAGTATGTCAAAGATTATTATGTTATGATGATTACGCAAAAAGGTATTATTAAAAAAACATCTTTAGAAAATTATTCTCGTCCTAGAAAAGATGGAATCAATGCTATTGTTATTCGTAAAGGAGATTCTTTGTTGGAAGCTATTTTAACTAAGGGAAATAGCCATGTTTTTATTGCTGTAAAAAATGGAAGAATTATTCGTTTTTCAGAAAAACAAGTTCGTTCAACTGGAAGAACTTCTTCTGGAGTTATAGGAATTAATACAAATAGTCAAGATTTGGTTATTGGAATGATATGTGTAGATATAGAAGGAAAAGAAAAAGGACATTTATTAGTTGTTTCTGAAAAAGGATTTGGAAAAAGGTCACATATAAAAGATTATCGTATAACTAATCGTAGTGGAAAAGGAATTAAAACAATAAATATAACTCAAAAAACAGGGAGTTTAATTTCCATAAAATATGTAACAGATCAAGATGATTTGATGATTATTAAAAAATCAGGAATTATTATACGTATTCCTATATCAGACATAAGAGTTATGGGAAGAACAACTCAAGGAGTCAGATTAATAAATTTAAAAGAAAATGATGCTATAGCTGATGTGGCAAAAGTTTATAAACCTATTATGGAATTTCATTAAAATCTCGTAATATATTGATACATTCTGCTATATAAAAATCTTTTTTAACATTTCTTTCCCATTTTACTTGTTCCTCTGACTCTTTTTCTTTTAAAATGATTTTGTAATGGGGTGGAAAAGCTTGTAATCCATATATATTCAAATTGTTTTTTAATTTTTTAAAATACTCATTTCTTTTTTTTATTTTTAAATTTTCATAATAAAATTTTTCCCAGTTTAAAGAAAATTGTTTTTTATTAGAAACTTTTTTATTTAATGATTGTATTTTTTTATAAATATTGATAAAATTATTATTTTTATTCAAACGTTTTATGCTTTTATTTTTAATATTTTCTAAATATAAATTATCATAATAAAAGTGAAGAGAAGGAATAGGATCTGTATAATCCCATTTCATAGGATTGATTTGATTTTTTTCTATAAATTTTAAAAATATACTTTCCGTATTACTGGGAATGACTATATCTGAATTTACTCCTTTTAATTGAGTAGAACTTCCATTCACACGATAAAATTTATTGATAGTAAATTTTAAGGCTCCTAGCTTTTCATTATATAGAAAAAATCGATTTAATGGATAAACTGTTTGTACAGTTCCTTTTCCATATGTTTGATTGCTTCCAACAATAATTCCTCTTTTATAATCTGCTATAGCCGCTGCGAGAATTTCGGAAGCAGAAGCAGATAATTCATTCACAAGAACGACAAGGGGGCCTGTCCATAGAATTTTATTTTTATGACTTTTAAGTATCTTTTTTTTTCTGTTAGGCTTTCCTATTTGTACGATAGGAACTTTTCCTAAAAAAAAACTAGCAATTTCTATTACAGTATTTAAAGATCCCCCTCCGTTATTTCTGATATCTATCAGAATTCCTTTTATATTTTCTTTTTTTAATTCTTGAATGATTTTTTTCATATCTTTAGTTGCATTTCTAGCATTTTTATTATCAGGATTAAAATAAAATTCAGGTAAGCAGATCAAACCATATTTATCTTGATTTTTATCCAATATGACAACACTTTTTGCAAAAATTTCTTTCTTTTCAATTATATCTCTAGTAAGAATCACTTCTTCTATAGATCCATTTTTTTTTTGAAGAGTGAGTTTGACTTTGCTTCCTTTTTTTCCTCTTATTAAACGAATCGAATTTTCTAACAACATGCCTACAATATTTTGCGATTCTGAGTTTACGTTTTTTGCGACTCGTATAATTTTATCTCCTACTTCTATTTTTTTGTTCTTCCATGCAGGCCCCCCAGAAATGACTCTAACAACGGTAGGATAACCTTTATCATCTTTTAATTCTAAGCCAATTCCTTCTGTTTGTCCAGATATGTTAAAATCAAAAATTTCTTTTTCCTTAGGAGAAAAATAATTTGTATGAGGGTCATATTGAGAAGTTATAGTATTAACATATATAGAAAACCAATCAGATTCTTTTTTTATTTTTAATTTTCTGAAATATTCCTGAATATATTCTTCTACTTTTTTTCTTGATTTTTTTTCGTTATTAAAAAATGCATTTTTCCAAATGATTTTTTTGTTTGTGGAAGTGATGATTTTTTTGTTTGTGGAAGTGATAATTTCTAGTAAAGTCAAATATTTTAAATATTTTCTCCATTTTTCAATCCATTCTTTTTGATTTTTTGGATAAAAAGAATTTTTTTCTCCAAATATGTACATTTCTTTTTTATTGAAATCAAAAGGTGTTTTTAATATATGAAAACATATAGATTCCACTTCTTTTACTCTTTGTAAAAAACGTTTCATAATAATATTAAAAAAAGTAGGATCTCCATGAATCCAAAAATCGTCTATTTTTTCTTTATATAAAGAAAGATCTTCTACGTCTTTTTGTATAAAAAAATGTTTTTGATTATCTAATTTTTCAAAATATTTATGATATACTTTTTGTGAAAAATCATTATTTATAGAAACAGGATTTGAATGTAAAAAGTAAAGTGTTTTATATATTGTTTTGAGTACTATACGATATTTTTCCTGTTCTCCTAATGGAGAACAAAAACTTAATGAAAAAATGAGAAAAAAACCAATTATTATGTACTTAATATCATTCAGTTTTTTTATTATTTTGAAGTTCACAATTATGTATTAAATATTATTAAAATTATATATAAATGTAAATAGCTTTTTTATATAATATAAAATGAATAAAAAACCAATTATTTTAGTCACAAATGATGATGGCATTATAGCTCCAGGGATTAGAGCTCTTGTTCATTCTATGAACCTTTTAGGAGATGTATATGTAGTAGCTCCAAATAAACCTCAATCTGGGGTAGGACATGCAATAACAATGAATACAATATTATATTGTGATTCAGTCAAGATAGATAACGGGAATCAAAAAGAATGGGAATGTTCTGGAACTCCAGTAGACTGTGTTAAATTAGCAATTAATGATCTTCTTCCTAGGAAACCTGATATTTGTGTATCAGGAATTAATCATGGATCAAATTCTTCTATAAATATTATGTATTCTGGAACTCTATCTGCTGTTATTGAGGCAAGTATAGAGGGGATTCCATCTGTAGGATTTTCTCTTTTAGATTTTGATTGGAATGCTGATTTTGAACCATCTAAAAAATATGTATCTCAGATTGTTAAAAAAATTCTTTATAATCCTATTCCGGAAAAAACAATCACTTTGAATGTGAATATTCCTAAATTAAAAAAAGAAGAAATTAAAGGAATTAAAATATGTAGACAGGCAGAGTCTAAATGGATAGAAAGTTTCGATAAACGTTATACACCTAGAGGAAGAACTTATTATTGGTTAGTAGGAGATTTTTTGAATTTGGATGAAAAGATAGATACAGATGAATGGGCATTAAAAAATGGATATGTCTCTATTGTTCCTATTCAATTTGATTTGACAAATTATACTATATTAAATCTTTTAAAAGATTGGAATTTTATTGTATTATTTGTTTTTTTTTCGGATACATAATTTTTTATAAACTTGAATATTAAAACGTATTATAATTGTGTCATCTTTTTTAGAAGGATCTTTAAATCCCCAAAAAATTCAAGATTTTATTGGACAACATGAGATATTGAATAATTTGAAAATTTTTATTCAGGCGGCTAAAAAAAGAAAAGAAGCTTTAGATCATATTTTATTTCATGGACCTCCAGGATTGGGAAAAACAACGTTAGCACATATTGTGGCTAATGAATTATGTGTAAATATTACTGTAACTTCAGGATCTGTTTTAGATAAACCTGGAGATTTAGCTGGGTTATTGATTCATTTAAAAATAAACGATGTAATTTTTATTGATGAAATACATCGTCTTTCTCCGGTTGTTGAGGAATATTTGTATTCAGCAATGGAAAATTATAAAATAGATATTATCATAGATTCTGGATCAAATGCTAGATCAATACAAATCGATTTATCTCCTTTTACTTTAATAGGAGCAACAACAAGATCAGGATTACTTACGGCTCCTATGCGTTCTAGATTTGGTATTAATTTTCGTCTTAGTTATTATGAAAAAGAATTATTAAAAGACATTGTAAATCGTAGTGCAAAATTGTTAAATATTCCAATAACGGAAGAGGCTTCTCATGAAATTGCGAATAGAAGTCGTGGAACTCCACGTATAACCAATGCTTTATTACGTAGAATCCGTGATTTTGCGCAAGTAAAAGGAAATGGGACCATTGATATTAACATATGTAATTTAGGATTACAAGCTCTTAATGTAGATAAACATGGATTAGATGAGATGGACAATAGAATTCTTTCATATATCATAGATTATTTTAAAGGAGGACCTGTGGGTATCAATACTATAGCAACAGCTGTTAGCGAAAACTCAGATACCATAGAAGAAGTTTATGAACCTTTTCTTATTCAGGAAGGATACTTAATTAGAACACCTAGGGGAAGAAAGGCTACAAAATTAGCTTATCAACATATAAGAAAAAATTTTAAAAAAAAATAGACTGAAATGTTTTTTATTATATGTTCATAAGAATTAACTTTGTTATAAAGAATAAACATAAAAAAATGCAAAATCATGCCTTCAAATGTTATTGTGGGTCTCCAATGGGGTGACGAGGGAAAAGGAAAAATTACCGACTTACTTTCTAAAAATTCGGATTATGTAATCCGTTATCAAGGAGGAAATAATTCAGGTCATTCTATTCACATTAAAAATAGTTATTTTGTTCTTCATTTAGTTCCTTCTGGAGTTATTTATTCTGGAGTAAAATGTATTGTTGGGCCTGGAGTAGTCATTGATCCTAAATCTTTTATACAAGAAATACAAAATTTAGAATCAATGGGTATTAATACGTCTAAAGTTTTTTTAGCAAAAAGAGCACATATCACTATGCCTTATCATTGTTTGTTAGATCAATATCAAGAAGAAGCTTTAGGGGACAAGTCTATTGGGACGACACACAAAGGGATTGGTCCGACTTATGTCGATAAAATTAATAGAACAGGAATTCGTGTTTTGGATTTATTGAATTTAAAAGGGTTTCATAAAAAATTAAAATACCATATTGATCTTAAAAACAAAATTTTTACAAAAATTTTTCAAAAAAAACCTCTTTCTTTTCAATCTATTTATGAAGAATACATAGAATATGCCAAAATTCTTTCTGATCGGATAATAGATGCTGTTTATGAAATTCATGATGCTTACCATAACAAAAAAAAGATTCTTTTTGAAGGAGCTCAAGCTATGTTATTGGATATAAATTATGGAACATATCCATATGTGACTACTTCTTCTACTTCTACGGGAGGCGTATGTACAGGAGCGGGAATCCCTCCTAACTTTTTAAAAAATTTTATAGGAATAACAAAAGCATATTGTACTCGTGTAGGATTTGGTCCTTTTCCTACAGAAATAGGAAATGAAATTGAAAATGTGATACGTAAAAAAGGAAATGAATATGGAGCAACGACAAAACGGCCAAGAAGATGCGGATGGTTGGATTTGATCTCTCTGAAATATTCTTGTATGATTAATGGGATTAATTATTTAGTTCTTACGAAATTAGATGTCTTGAGTGAATTGGAAATTATTAAAATATGTGTAAAATATAAAAAATATGATAATAAAATTATTCAATATTTTCCAGCAAATATAAAACAAGATGTAAAAGGAATTTATATAGACTTTCCTGGATGGAAACAAGACATATCTCATATTCATGAATACGAAGATTTACCAAAAAATTGTAAAAAATATATTAAATTTATTGAAGTTTATCTAAATTTAGAAATTTTATTAATTTCTGTTGGTTCTGAAAGAAATCAGAATATCATTAAAAATAAGTCTTTATTTTTTAAAATTTTTTCTTAGAAAATATTTTTTGTGTGGAAGTATATAAAAACCCTTTAATAGAACGATATAGTAGCAAAGAAATGTTATATAATTTTTCTCCGAAAAAAAAGTTTCTTACTTGGAGAAAATTATGGTTGTATTTGGCAGAAATTCAAAAAGAATTAGGATTAAACATTAGGGATGAACAAATTCTTGACTTAAAAAATCATTTACATGACATTGATTGGGATAGAGTTTTTTTCTATGAAAAAAAATTTCGCCATGATGTCATGGCTCATTTATATGCTTTCGGAGAAAAAGCATTTATAGCTAGACCTATAATTCATTTGGGAGTTACAAGTGCGTTTTTAGGAGACAATACGGATATTATTTTAATTCGTGATGGATTAGAGATTTTATTAAAAAAATTGATTAATGTAATTTTTCGTCTTAGAAATTTGACTTTAGAATATCATAATATTCCTACTTTAGCTTTTACTCATTATCAACCAGCTCAATTAACTACTGTAGGAAAACGTTCTGCTTTATGGTTACAAAGTGTACTTCTAGATTTAGAAGAATTAGAATTTAGATTGAAAAATATTCATTTTAGAGGAGTTAAAGGTACTGTAGGGACCGCAGATAGTTTTAAAGAATTATTTAATGGGGATTTACAAAAAGTAAAAGATTTAGAAAAAAAATTATCTAGTAAATTCAGATTTCAAAATGTTTTTTCTATAACAGGACAAACTTACGATAGGAAAGTAGATGCTCAAATATTAAATTTATTATCCAATATATCACAATCTTCTCATAAATTTAGTAACGATTTACGTTTGTTACAAAATTTAAAAGAAATGGAAGAACCTTTTGAAAAAGAACAAATTGGATCTAGTGCTATGCCTTATAAACGGAATCCAATACGAAGTGAACGTATAGCCTCTTTAGCTAAGTATGTTATTTCTTTATCTAATAGTTCCGCTTTAGTTGCAGCTACACAATGGTTGGAACGGACTTTAGATGATTCTGCAAACAGAAGATTGGTTATAGGACAATCCTTTTTAGCTGTAGATTCTATTTTAATGATTTGGAATAACATATTAGAAAATATAGTCGTATATCCTAAAATTATTGAAAAACATATAAAAGAAGAGCTTCCTTTTTTAATTACTGAATATCTTATTATAAAATGTGTAAAAAAGGGAGCAGATAGACAGGATATTCATGAAAGAATACGAATTCATTCTATGGAAACAAATGATAAGATCAAATTAAAAGGAATGGAAAATGATTTTATTAAACGTATTCTACATGATAAAAAAATACCAATTGATGAAGAAGAAATGAATCAAATTCTAAATCCTAAAAATTTTACAGGATTTTCTTCAGATCAAGCTTTAGAATTTATTGATAAAAAAGTTAACCCTATATTAAATCGTTTTCATCATCTAATTTCCTCTGATATATCTAATATGGATAGACAAATTTAATACACGGATAAATAATGAATTTCAGAATTTATATACAAAAAAAAAGTCCTTTTGATATCGATTCTAGAAAATTATACAATGAATTAAAAAATATGAATATTTCATTCTATGATATAGTTATTTATTATATATATGATATATTTAATATAAATGAAAAACTTTTTTTAGAAAGTCTATCAAAGGTATTTGTAGATCCTGTTACAGATATTTTGCATAAAAAAATACATTTGAATACTTCATATATAGAATATTTTCCAGAAAAATATGATGATAGAGCCCTTGCAGCTATGCAATGCATAAAAATTATAGATCCCAAATCTTCTACTAGAATTTCCATAAAAACAGGACAATTAATTGAATTCATTGGGATGAAAAAAAAACAGGATTTTTATAAAATTAAAAAATATTATATTAATTCATGCTTAAATGCAGGAAACGAAAAAAATGATACAGAAATTATAGATAATTTCATTAATTTTTCTTTTGAAGAAATAAAAAAAATCCATAGTAAATGGAATTTTTCTATGGAAGTAAATGATTTACTATTTATACAAAAATATTTTTATCAAGAAATGCGAAATCCGACACAAGCAGAATTACGTATACTTGATGTTTATTGGTCTGATCATTGTCGGCATACAACATTTTTTACCAAGTTGGTAGATATATCTTTTTATGGATCATTAAAAAAAACATATCAAAGTGTTTTCATAAAATATTTAAAGGATAGAGATTTAATAGGAAGATCAAAATATCCTATAAATCTTATGGATTTATCAAGACTTCCTGCTAAAATTCTTTATAAAAAGGGAAAATTAAAAAACTATGTTTTATCAGACGAACATAATGCGTGTATAATAATGATAGATGTAGATTTTACAGAAAGAAAAGAAAAATGGTATCTATTATTTAAAAATGAAACTCATAATCATCCTACTGAAATTGATCCTTTTGGAGGGGCTTCCACTTGTGTAGGAGGAGCCATTCGTGATCCTTTATCGGGAAGAGCTTTTGTTTATCAAGGACTCAGATTGAGTGGATCTGCTGATCCTATCAATTCAAAAACTATAAATGGGAAATTACCACAACATAAAATTTGTTTTGAATCAGCTCGTGGTTATAGTTCTTATGGAAATCAAGTAGGATTAGCAACAACTCATGTGCACGAAATTTATCATGAAGGATATAGAGCGAAAAGAATGGAAATTGGAATGGTTGTTGGAGCGGTACCTATTGATTTTGTCAAACAGGATAAACCAAAAAAAGGGGATGTTATTTTATTAATTGGAGGCTTAACAGGAAAAGAAGGAATTGGAGGTGCGACAAGTTCTTCTAAAGAACATAATTCTGATTTAAAAAATCATGAACAACAAAAAGGAAATCCAATAATAGAAAGAAAAATTCAAAGACTTTTTAGAAAAAAAAAAGTTATTTCTTTGATAAAAAAATGCAATGATTTTGGAGCAGGAGGAGCAGCTGTTGCTGTAGGTGAATTAAGCGATAGTTTGGTCCTATATTTAGATAAAATTCCGGTAAAAAATGAAAAAAATCTACAATCTATAGAAATTGCACTTTCTGAATCTCAAGAACGTATGGCAGTAATATTAGATCCTAAAGATGTGAAAAAATTTATTCATTTATCTCGTGAAGAAGATATCATGTCTGTGCCTATTGGGAAAGTCACTGACAATAAACGTATCATTTTTTATTATAAAAAAAAAGAAATTTTTAATGTCAAAAGTTCTTTTTTAAATACAAAAGGGTCTCATAAAGAAAAAGCTGTTCGTGTGAATTCCCCTATTTCAGTTTCCCCTTTTAATCAATCAAAAAAAATACTTTTTAGTAAAGAAAAATTTTTAAATACTCTTTCTGAATTAAATATAGCATCTCAAAAAAGTTTAGTGGAGATGTTTGATAGTACTGTAGGTGCGACTACAGTTTTAATGCCTTTTGGAGGAAAATATCAAATGACTCCATCTGAAGGGAGTGTACAAAAAATTCCTGTTTTTAGAGGAAATACAAATACAGTGAGTTTAGCTTCTTGGGGGTTTCATCCTGAAGTTTCTACTTGGAGTCCTTTTCATGGAGGAGCTTATGCGATTGTAGAATGTATTTCCAAAATTGTTTCTATGGGAGGAAATTACAGAAATACTTATTTTAGCTTTCAAGAATATTATCAAAAATTGGGAAATAATCCAGAAAATTGGGGAAAACCGTTTTCTGCTTTATTAGGGGCTTATCATGCTCAGATGTCATTAGAATTAGCTTCTATAGGGGGTAAAGATTCTATGTCTGGAACGTATAAAAATTTACATGTTCCGCCAACATTTATCGCCTTTGGTGTAGCTACAGGTTTATCTTTTCATATTATATCTCCTGAATTTAAAAAAGCAGGAAATAAAATTTATTTGTATTATCACAATTCATTAGAGAATGAAATGCCAGATTTTGATTCTATAAAAACAGCATATGAACAGGTTTATGAAGGGATTTGTTCAGGAAAAATTATTTCGGTGAAAACTGTAAAAGATGGAGGGATCTCTGTCGCTCTTGCCAAGATGTCCTTTGGAAATCGTTTAGGAGCAGTTATTGATTATAAAGATCATTTGCTTGAAACGAACATAGGTTCCTTAATTATAGAATCTTCATCTTCCATTTCATACAAAAATTTTATTCCAATAGGAGAAATCATTTCTCATGAGTATTTAAATTTTAATGGAATATATATTGATATAGATGAATCAATAAAAAATTGGTTAAAAACTTTTTATCCTATTTTCTCTTCTAATTTTTATAATACTAATAATATTAAAAAAATAAAAGTAGAAAAAATTAAACAAAAAGAAAAGCATGATTCTATCATATGTAAATGTAAATTTAAAAAAAAAGGAAAACCTCGTGTATTTATTCCTATATTTCCTGGAACAAATAGTGAATTTGAATCGATTCGTGCATTTGAAAAAGAGGGATCTATAGTAAATACTTTAGTATTTAAAACCCTAAATGATAAAGATATTATAGAGTCTATTTTATATTTTAAAAAATATATAAAATCTGTACAAATATTTATGCTTTGTGGAGGTTTTAGTGCTGGAGATGAACCAGATGGATCTGCTAAATTTATTGTATCTATATTACATAATCCATATATTCAAGATGCTATTAAATATTTTCTTGATCAAGATGGATTGATTTTAGGAATTTGTAATGGATTTCAAGGGCTTATCAAATCTGGATTATTACCTTATGGTAAAATAAGCTTGAGAAATTGTAATTCTCCTACATTGACCTACAATAAAATTGAAAACCATATATCCCAATGTGTTCATATTAAAGTGATTTCTGATCACTCTCCATGGTTAAAGGGCATGAAAAATAAAATATATACTCTTCCCATATCTCACAGTGAAGGAAGATTTTATGCAAATCAAGAAACAATAAATATTTTATTAGATAAAAACCAAATTGCCACACAATATGTAGATTTAGAAGGGAATCCCAGTTCAGATAGATTATATAATCCTAATGGATCTGTTGAATCCGTTGAGGGATTATTAAGTGAAGATGGTAGAATTTATGGAAGAATGACTCATCCAGAACGTTATGATCATGGTTTATTAAAAAATATTCCTAATGTTCATGAACATTCAATTTTTAAAAATGGAGTACAATATTTTTTATAATAAAAATAAAAATTAAAATAAATTATGAAAGTGGCTATATTTTTTGGAAGTATTTCTGATAAATCAATTATGAAAATAACAGCGGAAGTACTCGAACAATTTAACATAAGTTATGAATCTTATGTGATTTCCGCACACAGACTCCCAGACATTTTATCAAACACTATCAAGAAAATAGAATCTGAAGGTACAGATGTGATTATTGCAGGAGCTGGATTGTCCGCTCATTTACCTGGATTTATTTCTTCTAAAACGATCCTCCCTGTTATAGGAGTCCCCATTCATTGCAATAATAATTATGGATCCTTAGGAGGAATAGATGCTCTTTTTTCTATAGTACAAATGCCAAAAGACGTTCCCGTTGCTACAGTAGGAATTAACAATTCCTATAATGCAGCTTTATTTGCTATTCATATTTTAGCTACAAAATATCAATATATAAGAAAATTATTGCTAAAATTTAGAGTGAAAAAAAAGGAAAAATTGATAACTGAAATCAAGCAACATTTATCATCATGAGCTGCATAATTAAAAAAAATATTTTATCAGAAGGGAAAACAAAAAAAATATATTCTACGAATAATCCGATTCAAGTCTTAATTCATTATAAAGATAATATAACGGCTTTGGATGGATTGAAAGAGAATATATTACAAGATAAAGGGGTTTTGAATAATGAAATAACTACATTGATCTTTCAATTTATCAATTCTTGTGGAATCAAAACTCATTTTATACGAAAAATAAACAACAGAGAACAATTATGTCATAAAGTAAATATGATCCCTTTAGAATTTGTTGTTCGTAATATTGTTGCGGGAAGTATGTCGAAACGTTTAGGTGTCAAAGAAGGAATTCATCTGTATAATCCTATTTTTGAAATATTTTATAAAAATGATAAGTTAAAAGATCCCTTAATTAATGATCATCATGCAGTATTCCTAGAAATTATCTCATATGAAGAATTAAATACCATTTATAGCATAACATCGAAAATCAACCATTTTATAAAAAAATATTTTTTAGATAAAAATATTCTATTGGTAGATTTTAAAATAGAATTTGGTAAAAATCATACAAACGAGATTCTACTTTCCGATGAAATTAGTCCAGATACTTGTCGTTTTTGGGATAAAGAAACAATGAAAAAATTGGATAAAGATTCATTTAGAATGGGATTACAAGACAAAGTCTTTGACATTTATATGGAGATATTAAAAAGGTTAAATGTAAGTTAATCCATTAAAAATAATGGAACAAAGATATTCTTTTTCCAAAAAAATGATATCTCAATTATTTTCTTATATTCTGGAAAATAATTATTTTGATAAATTTAATGATGAATGTGGTGTTTTTGGAATTTATTCTCCTTATAAAGTAGACACCTTTTCTTTAATTCAATTTGGTTTATTTGCATTACAACATAGAGGACAAGAAGCTTGTGGTTTTTCTGTTTTACGAGATGGATTTATTATATCACATAAAAGCGAAGGATTGGTTTTAGATTTTTTTAGAAAAATTTCCAATTCTAAATGTTATCATGGAAATGCTGTGATTGGACATACTCGTTATTCTACAGAAGGAGGCCAAAGTAAAAAAAATATTCAACCTTTCTTTGGAGAAGACTCCTATGGAAAGAGTACTATATCTATAGTACATAATGGAAATTTAGTCAATGCTCAAGATCTTCGTAGAAAATTGGAATCCCAAGGAATAAATTTTATATCCGAATATTCAGATTCCGAAGTAATTTTACGTCTAATACAAAAATATTTACCAGAATCTGATAATAGTTTAGAAAAAGCGATTCAAAAAACAACTATTGATATTAAAGGAGCATATTCTGTGATTGTACTTATGGATAATAAAATCGCTGCATTTAGAGATCCAAACGGAATACGTCCTTTATGCTATGGAATGTTGAATGAAGATATTTATATATTTAGTTCTGAAACTTGTGGAATTGATTCTGTTGGAGGGTTTTATGTAAGAGATTTATTTCCAGGAGAAATTATAATAGTGGATAAAAAATTAATTCAATTTTCTCTACTTTCAGAAAGAAAAAATACAAAAAAAAGAATATGTTCTTTTGAATATATTTATTTTTCTCGTCCTGATTCCTTAATTGAAAATATAAATGTTTATGAAATTCGTGAAAAAAGTGGAGAAAAACTTTATGAACAACATCCAGTAGAAGCTGATGTAGTTATTGGAGTTCCAGATTCTGGAGTTCCAGCTTCTATTGGATATTCTAAGGCTTCTGGAATTCCTTTTAAACCAATTTTAGTAAAAAATAAATATATTGGAAGATCTTTTATTCTTCCTAAACAAGAAATGCGTGAAAAAATGGTAAACTTGAAATTAAATCCTATATTAGATGAAATAAAAGGAAAACGGATTGTTATTATTGATGATTCTATAGTTCGCGGAACTACCAGTCGTAGATTAGTTTACATCTTAAGAAAAGCAGGAGCTAAAGAAATTCATTTTAGAAGTGCTTCTCCTCCTATTATAGGCCCATGTTATTTAGGAGTAGATACTCCAAGTAAAAAAGATCTTATTTCATACAATCATATTGATAAAAAAGATATAGCAAAAATTCTAAATGTAGATAGTTTAGAATTTTTAAGTATGGATAATTTTATAGATATTCTTGGAAGTATTCATTATTGTTTTGGTTGTTTTACCGGAAATTATCCAGTTCAAAAAAATGATTAATATATATAAATAAAGTGAACAAAAAAAAAATGACCATATGCAAAATTAGTAATATTTTAGAAAATACTTATAACAATAAAGTAATGAGCACATTAGATCATTTTTCTGGTTTTTATAAAATATATGAATGTGGGTATAAGGAACCTATTTTAGTATCTGGAGTTGATGGAGTAGGAACCAAGTTACGTTTGGCAATAGACTGCAAAAAATATGATGTGATTGGAGAAGATTGTTTTGCAATGTGTGCAAATGATGTTTTATGTCATGGAGCTATTCCTTTATTCTTCTTAGATTATTTAGCTTGTGGAAAACTAGATTCTATTATTGTAGAAAAAATTGTACAAGGTATAGCTCTTTCTTGCAAAAAAACGAACACCTGTCTTATTGGAGGAGAAACCGCGGAAATGCCTGGAATTTATAGAGAAAATGATTATGATATAGCTGGATTTTGTGTAGGTATTGTAGAAAAACATCATCTTGTAGATGGAAAAAAATTAATTCAAGAAGGAGATGTTTTAATAGGACTTCCTTCCTCAGGTGTACATAGTAATGGTTTTTCTGTAATTAGAAACATTTTTTCTAAAGAAGATTTTTTTAAGTTTTTCCAAGGAAAACCGTTTTATGAGACACTTTTAATTCCAACTAGAATTTATCATTTTCCTATTCATGCTTTATTAAAAGAATTTGTGATACACGGATTAGCTCATATTACGGGAGGAGGAATATCAGACAATCTATATCGAATTATTCCAGAAAATTTATCAGCTGTAGTGAAAAAAGAAAAAATTCCTATTCAACCTGTTTTCAATTATATTCGAAAAAAAGGAAATCTATCAGAACATAAAATGTGGAATATTTTTAATATGGGAGTAGGAATGATTATAGTAGGGTCTTTTAAAGACAAATATTCTATTTTGGAAAGACTCCATATTTTAGGAGAAAAGCCTTTTATTTTAGGTAATATAGTGAAAGGAAATAAAAAAGTATTTTTGATATAAAAACATTTCCATGAAAAAAATAGCTATTTTAGTTTCTGGAAAGGGAACTAATATGCAATATATTTTACAAGCAATTCAACGCGGAATGCTTTATGATTCTATGGTAAATTTAGTTATATCGGATAGATGGTGTGAAGCAATTCAGTATGCGTTGAAAAAAAATATTATAGTATTTTCTTTAATAAGAACTAATAAAAAATTTCTTTCTAAAGAAATAAACAATATACTTGTAAGGTATATTCCGGATATTATAGTTCTTTCAGGATTTCTTTCTATACTTGAAGCAGAGTTTTGTGAAAAATGGTTTAATAAAGTTATAAATATTCATCCTTCTCTATTGCCTAAATATGGTGGAAAAGGAATGTATGGAATGAAAGTCCATCAAGAAGTTATAAAAAATAAGGAAAAAATATCAGGAGCTACAGTACATTATGTAACAAAAAATGTGGATTTAGGAAGTGTAATTTTGAAAAAAACATGTCTTCTTGATTCAGAGGAAACTCCAATATCTTTATCAAAAAAAATTTCTCTTATAGAAAAAGAAATATTAATTCAATCTATTAACAAACTTATATATAAAAAATAATTATTATAAGGAGTTATATCCTAAAAAAGTAACAATTAATTCGTAGTATGTCTTATGAAAAGAGCTTTGATTAGTGTTTATGAAAAAAATGAAAAATTATTTAAATTCGTCAATTTTTTAGATCAAAAAGGATATCAAATTGTTTCTACTGGAGGGACCTACCAATATTTTCTTAATAAAGGGTTATCAAATCTCATAGAGGTTTCTAATTTTACTTCTTTTCCTGAAATTTTAGATGGAAGAGTAAAAACCATTCATCCTAATATATATGTAGGGATTTTAGCTAATCGTTCCGTTGAAGAACATATGAAATCTGTTCATTATCACAATATTCATCTTATTGATATTGTGTTGGTTAATTTTTATCCATTTTTTGAAAAAATGCATCAAGAACCTAACCCTATCAATATGAATTCCTTAATAGAATTTATTGATATTGGAGGCCCATCTATGCTTAGAGCGGCTGCTAAAAATTTTTTACATGTAACCGCTATTACAGATAAGAATGATTATGAATTAGTTCAATCTGAAATGGAAAATTATGGTTTTCCTTCATTAAAATTGAGAAAAATATTAGCAGGAAAAGCGTTTAATTTTACTTCTGCTTACGATTCTGCTATTTCTCAATATCTTTTGGATGATAAATTTCCTATTTATTTACATTCTTCTTATGAAAAAAAAATGAATCTCCGTTATGGAGAAAATCCTCATCAAAAAGCAGCTTATTATGTAAATACAACTCATAAAGGATCAATGCGGAATTTTCATCAATTACATGGAAAAAAATTGTCATTTAATAATTTAAGAGATATGGATATAGCATGGAAGGTCGTTTCTCAATTTTCCGAACCTGCTTGTTGTACCGTTAAACATTCCACTCCTTGTGGAGTCGCGTTAGGAAAAAATATTATTGAGGCATTTCAAAAAACTTATTATGCTGACACTATTTCGTCTTTTGGAGGAATAATGGCTGTTAATGTTCCGATTACAAAAGAATTGGCAAAAGAAATCAATCACATTTTTTTAGAAGTAGTTCTTTCTCCTAGTTATGAAACAGATGTTTTAAATATTTTAAAAATTAAAAAAAATCTTATAATTATTAATATCATAGAACCTATTTCAGATAGGTTAGAATATGTGCAAATAGACGGAGGAATTTTAGTACAAGAATCTGATTATTTTTTTTCTGATGAAAAAAGTTATAAAATAGTTACCAAAAAAAAATTTGGGGATCAAGAACTAAAATCTTTATCTTTTGCTCAAAAAGTAGTAAAATATGTGAAATCTAATGCTATTGTCGTAGCTAAAGATACGCAGACTTTAGGTATTTCTGGAGGGGAAACTAATAGAATTTGGGCAGCTCGTCAAGCTATAGAAAGAGCTTTAGAAAAAAGTAAAAAGGGATTAGTACTTGTATCTGATGCTTTTTTTCCTTTTAGAGATGTAGTAGATGAGGCTGCACGTTCTGGTGGAATACATGCTATTCTTCAACCAGGAGGATCTATACGTGATGAAGAATCTATCAAAGCTTGTGATGATTATGGTATTGCAATGGCTTTTACTGGAAAAAGACATTTTAAACACTAAAAAAATAATGAAAATTTTAATTCTTGGAGGTGGAGGCCGTGAACATGCTATAGGAAAAAAATTGTTGGAAGATAATCAATACATTCATCTTTATTTTTATCCTGGAAATGGAGGGACAAGTTTAATAGGAAAAAATATTGAAAATAATCATTCTGTATTAGAATTAGCTTCTTTTGCTAAAAAAAATGCAATAGATATAACCATTGTAGGATCCGAAATATTTTTATTAGAAGGAGTTGTAGATATTTTTCAAAATTTTGGATTAAAAATAATTGGACCACATTATTTAGCCGCTAAACTTGAAGGAAATAGAATTTTTGCTAAATCATTTATGAAAAAATATGGAATTCGTACTCCTAAATACGAGATTTTTTATTGCTATGAAAAAGCTATTAATTTTTTGAAAAAAAATACGAGCTCTATAGCTATAAAAACTAATGGCATAGCTGCAGGAAAAGGAGTTATTTTAGCTCATAACCAAAATGACGCTAAAAAAGCTTTAAAAAATATTATGATAAAAAAAAAATTTGGAAAATCTGGAAATCAGATTATCATAGAAGAATTTTTACAAGGAAAAGAAGCTTCTATTATATCTCTTTTCAATGGAAAAGACATTATCCCTTTTTTATCGGCTAAAGATTATAAAAAAATTGAAGAAAATGAAAAAGGATTGAATACAGGAGGAATGGGAGCTATTTCCCCCAATCCATATATGACAAATTCTATTTGGATAGATTTTAAAAAAAATATTTTAGAACCTACTTTAGAAGGATTAATTATAGAAAAATTAACTTTTTTTGGATTCCTATATTTTGGATTAATGATAACTTATAACAAAGTTTATTTATTAGAATACAATACTCGCATTGGAGATCCTGAAGCTCAAACATTATTCCCATTAATGAAAAGTAATTTCTTAAATATCATTCAATCTTCCTTTCAACATCAATCAATATCTATTGATTGGAAAAAATTATGTTCTTGCTGTGTAGTTTTATCATCTATAGGGTATCCGGAAAAATATGAAAGTGGAAAAATTATAACAGGGTTAAATTCTTTAAAAGAACCTTTTTACATTGCTGGAGCAAGAAGAGAACAAGATAAATGGACAACGTCAAGTGGACGGGTACTTAATATAGTAGGAATAGGAAATACTCTTCAAGAAGCCAGAAAAAAAGCTTACGATAAGGTTACAAAAATTCAATTTGAAAATTTGTATTTTAGAAAAGATATTGGTTTATAATTCATTATAAAAAATACAAGAATGAAAAAAGATTTTATACTCATATTAGATTTTGGATCTCAATATAGTTATATGATTGCTAGAAGAATTCGAGATATAGGAGTATATACTTTATTATATCATTATAATGAAATTTCTATATCTAATGTCATTTCAAAAAAACCTAAAGGATTGATTCTATCAGGAGGACCTTTTTCTGTTTATGAAAAAGGTTCTCCATTAATATCAAAAAGTATTTTTCAACTAAATATACCCATATTCGGAATTTGTTATGGAATGCAACTTATTTCTTTTCTTTTTGGAGGAGAGATAAAAAAATCAAAATACAAGGAATATGGAAAATCAGATTTGATTATAGATAATCCTAATAACAGTCTATTTTATGGAATTCCAGATAAATCTGTTGTTTGGATGAGTCATTTTGATGAAGTAAAAAATCTTCCAAAAGAATTTAAAGTTATCGGACATACATCATCTTGTGGTATTGCAGCTTTTAGTCATCCCAATAAAGATATTTATGCAGTTCAATTCCATCCAGAAGTGAAAAATACAGAATATGGAATATATATGTTGAAAAATTTTGTTTTTCACATTTGCAAATGTAGTTCGAATTGGAAATTAAATAATTTTGTTCAAAAAACGATAGATGATATTAAAAAACGTGTAGATAAAAAAAAAGTTGTGCTAGGTTTTTCTGGAGGGGTAGATTCTTTTGTTACTGCTTATCTCATTCATCAAGCTATTGGTAATTCTTTAAATTGTATTTTCGTAGATACAGGATTATTGTTGAAAACTGAAAAAGAAAAAATATCTTCTTTATGTAAAAAAATGCATTTTACTATAAAAATAATAGATGCTAAAAATCGTTTTTTATCTAAACTAAGCGGAATTGTAGATCCTGAGATTAAAAGAAAAGTTATAGGAGAAGAATTTCTCTATATTTTTCAAAAGGAATCAGAAAAAATAAAAGATGTTGAATTTTTAGCACAAGGGACCATTTATTCAGATATTATTGAATCTTCTGTTTTTTCAAAAAATACAATAAGTTATTCGATAAAATCTCATCATAATGTAGGAGGACTCCCAACAACATTAATGAAATTAAAACTCATTGAACCATTAAAAAAATTATTTAAAGATGAAGTTAGAAAAATAGGAGAAGGATTAGGGCTTCCAAAAGAAATTTTATATCGTCATCCATTTCCTGGACCTGGTTTAGGAATTCGTATAATTGGAGAAATCAATGCAAAAAAAATCTCTATTCTAAAAGAAGCAGAGGATATTTTGTTGCAAGAATTAAAAAATTACGATATTTATTATTCTGTAAGTCAAGCTTTTATAGTTTTATTGCCTGTAAAATCTGTAGGAATCAAAGGGGATAAACGAACTTATGAATATGCTGCTATATTACGTGTTACGAATACTGAAGATTTTATGACTGCTACTTTCTCACATTTATCTTACGATTTTTTAGAAAAAGTTTCAAATAGAATTACTAATGAAGTTGATGGAATTAATAGAATAGCATATGATATAACCTCTAAACCTCCATCTACTATTGAATGGGAATGATTTTTATATCATCATAGAAACCAAATTATATATATTTTTTTTTAATTCGGTTCTAGGAGAAATTAGATCTATAAATCCATGATCCATTAAAAATTCTGCTGTTTGAAATCCTTTAGGGAGATCTTTTCCTATTATTTCCCGGATGACTCTAGGTCCGGCAAATCCAATAAGAGATCCTGGTTCAGCTATATTTATATCTCCAAGAAGAGAGTAAGAAGCGGTCACACCTCCCGTAGTTGGATCCGTTAAAACAGAAATATAAGGAATTCTAGCATCCCGTAATTGTGTTAATCTAGCTATGGTTTTAGCCATTTGCATTAATGAAAAAGAGGATTCCATTATTCTTGCTCCCCCAGATTTAGAAATTAATATATATGGATATTTTTTATCGATACAATATTTTATCGCTCTAGATATTTTTTCTCCTACTACGGAGCCCATGGATCCTCCTATAAATGAAAAATCCATACAAGATATCACAACATTTATAGTTTTAATTTTTCCAACTCCTGTTCTAATCGCATCATATAAATTTGTTTTTTTTCGTGCTTCTTGGATTCTATCTGTGTACTTTTTATAATCTTCCCATTTCATAGGATCTTTGCTTCTCATTTTTACATTCATTTCTAAAAATTCACCATGATCAAAAAGAATTTCAAAATATTCTTTACTATGAATTCTTACATGATATCCATCTTCTGGACTAACATAAGCGTTTTTTTTTAATTCTTCCGTATCTATAATTTTTCCGCTAGGAGTTTTGTACCAAATTCCTTTTGGGAAATCTTTTCTTTCGTTTATAGATGTTAAAATATTCTTTTTTTTTCTTAAAAACCAAGCCATGGTTGTTTTTATAAAGTATTAATATTATTCATGAATTCAAAATATTTTTTTAAAATTATTTTAAAAGATTTTTCACCTTCTCTTAACCATACTCTGGGATCATAATATTTTTTATTAGGAATATGTTCTCCTTTTGGATTTCCTATTTGTTTTTTTAAATATTCCTTATTTTTATTCATATAATTTTTTACCCCACAAGTGAAAGCATATTGTAAATCAGTATCTACGTTCATTTTCACTACTCCATAACTAATCGCTTTCTGTATTTCTTCTTTTGTTGAACCTGATCCACCATGAAAAACGAAAGAAACTGGTTTTTTAGCATGAGTATGAAATTTTTTTTGGATATATTCTTGTGAACTTTTTAAAATATCAGGTCTAAGGACCACATTTCCAGGTTTATAAACTCCATGTACATTTCCAAATGAAGCTGCTATAATAAAATTATCACTTATTTTCATTAATTTATCATAGGCATAAGCAACCTCTTCTGGTTGAGTATAAAGTTTATTATTTTCTATATTGGAATTATCTATTCCATCCTCTTCTCCTCCTGTGACACCAAGTTCTATTTCAAGAGTCATTTGACTTTTATTCATTCTATCAAAATATCGCTCACAAATATTAATATTATCTTTTAAAGATTCCTGAGAAAGATCTAACATATGTGAACTAAACAATGTTTTTCCAAAACGTTTATAATATTTCTCATTGGCTTCTATCAATCCATCTATCCATGGAAGAAAAGATTTAGAACAATGATCTGTATGAAGAATAACTGTTGTTTGATAGTATGAAGCCAATTCATGAATATGCATAGCACAAGCTATAGCACCTTGAATTGCGGCTGTTTCTTTGTTATTACTTAATCCTTTTCCAGCATTAAAAATAGCTCCTCCATTAGATAATTGAATAATAACAGGAGAATTTACTTCTGCAGCGGTTTCCATAACAGCATTTATAGTATTAGATCCGATAACGTTTACAGCTGGGATGGAAAATACGTTTTCTTTAGCGTATTCGAATATTTCTTTCACAAGATTACCAGTAGCTACTCCAAAAGGAAATTTTTTAAACATGTATTTAAAATTTTTTTTTTAATTTAAAAGGATTAACAAATGTAAAAAAAAGTATTTTTTATATCCTATTTAATAATTATTATTTCTTAATAGATAGATAAAAATCAATACGATAAAAATATATGAAAAAATTTTTTAATTAAGTTAATAAAATTCAATATGCTAGTTTCTCCATATACATTAAAAATATACAATGCTTCAGCAGGTTCTGGAAAAACTACTTTTTTAGTCATCAATTATCTTTATGTTTTATTAAACAGTCCTTATCCTGATGAATTTAAAAGAGTTTTAGCTTTAACTTTTACTAAGAAAGCTTCTGAAGAAATGAAAGATCGTATTTTACAATGCATCAAAGAATTTTCAAATAAAAAAATTAAAGAAGAATATCGTTTTTTGTTTGATTGTATAACAAAAAATTTAAGTTTAACAAAACATCAATTGTATCAACGTTCTGAAAAAATATTATTTTCCATATTGCACGATTTTTATTCTTTTTCAAGAAATATAAGTACGATAGATAAATTTACTTATAATATTATAAGATCTTTTTTCTCAGAAAGAGAAGTAAATCTAGAAATGGATACAGATCAGTTTTTATTTAAAATTGTAGAAAATATATTATATAGATTAAAAAATTCTGAAAAATGGTCAAATATTTTGATACAATCATCTTTAGAAAAACTAAGAAAAGGAAAAAATTGGGATTTAAGAAAAGAGTTATTTAAAATAGCTCATATAATTGTTGAAGAAAATAATTATTTTCCCATAAAAAAAATTAAAAATTATTCTTTAAAAGATTTCGTTCAGTTAAAAAACATTTTAATTCAAAGAACGAAAATATTCGAAAAAAAATGTAAAAAAAAAGGAGAAAATTTTTTTAAATTTTTGGAAAAAACTTCTATTCGAAAACATTCATTCATTCATTTAGATTTACCTAGATTTTTCCAAAAATTTAAAAATGAAAACATATTTTTTAATCCTTTTAATGAACGCCTTGAAAAATATATTCAAAAAGGAATATTCTATTCTAAATTTTTTTCTGATGACAATCAAAAAATACTAATAGAAAAAAATAAAAAAAAAATACTTCTTTTCTATGAAAAAACAAAATCTATATATAAAAAAAATATATCAAATTATCTTTTGGATAAACTTTTTTTAAAAAACATAAGCATGTTATCAATTATACATGAAGTTGAAAAAGAGTTTCATGATATGAAAAATAAAAAAAAAATTATCTTAAATGTAGAATTAAATAAAATTCTTTATGAAAGAATTATTCAAGGAACATTTCCAAATGTATATGAAAAAATAGGGATGCAATATAAACATTATTTCATAGATGAATTTCAAGATATTTCATTTTTACAATGGCAAAATATTAAAATATTAGTTGAAAATGCATTATCAGAAAATGGATCAGCTATGATAGTAGGAGATCCTAAACAATCTATATATAGATGGAGAGGGGGGGATGCAAAACAATTTATAAAATTAATTAATTCTAAATCAATTTTTTATGAAAAAAAAATAAAAACAATAGAACAAAATTTTCGTAGTTATGAAGAAATCGTAAAATTTAATAATTTACTTTATCAATCTATATCTAAAACATTCAATTCTACTATTTATCAAGATATATATAAAAATTACAAACAAAAAATAAATAAAAAATCTGGAGGGTATGTGGAAATAAATTTTATTCATGATTTTAATAAAAATTATAAAGAACATATTTACTCGAATATAAAAAATAAAATAAAAAAGTTATTGAAACAAAAATATGCATTATCAGATATTGCTATTTTAGTCAGAAACAATAAAGAAGGTAATTTTTTGTCTGAAAAACTAGTGGAAGATGGTATGATTGTAAATACTTCTGTTTCTTTATTAATAAAAAATAATTTGGAAATACAAATTATCATAAATTTTTTTTCTATCATTGCTTATCCTCATTGTTATCAAAAAAGAGTTCTTTTGATTTTTTTATTATTAGAAAAAAAATTCATTTGTACTAAAAAAAATAATCATGATTTCATTACGAAAATACTTTTTCTGCCTTTGGATTTATTCTTAAAAAAAATTTTGTTTAAAAATTCATTAACATTAAATAAATTGTATAATAAATCGATATACAACATATCGGAAAAAATTATTGAATCTTTTGGTTTATTAAATCAAAAAAACTCTACATATATCTATTCCTTTTTGGATTTCGTTTATAGATCAATGAAAAAAGTAGGAAATTCTATTATAGATTTTTTAGATTATTGGGAATTAAAAAAAGAAAAAGAAAGTATTGTGATATCTGATCACATCAATGCTCTTCGTATTATGACTATTCATAAATCTAAAGGGTTGCAATTTCCTGTGGTACTTATTCCTTTCACAGATTGGAATATTTTTTCTAAAAAAAAAGAAGAAGTATGGATAGATGTAAATCCTCATTTATATAATGGATTAAATACTATTTATATAGAAATAGAAACCTATTTCAAACACATGAAACATGATGATAATATCCGTAATTTTTATGAGTATTATCTATCAAACATTAAATTTGATAACATAAATTTGTTATATGTAGCTACTACTCGTTCTATTGAACAACTAATTTTATTTTCCAGGCTCGGAAATGATAAATCTGTATCATTTTACATTAAAAATTTTCTATGTGAAAAAAAAATGTGGAACGAAAAAAAATGTAAGTATATTTTTGGAAAAGAAAAAAAAAATACTTAATTCATTTTACATGTTTTTCCGCATGATAAGAAGATCTAACTAATGGACCACTTTCTACATATTTAAATCCCATTTTTAATCCAATTTTTTTCAATTCTTTGAATTGTTCTGGAAAAACAAAAAAACGAACAGGATAATGCTTAAAAGAAGGTTGTAAATATTGTCCCATAGTTAAAATATCTACTTTAGATTTTTTAATATCTTTCATAGTTTCTATTATTTCTTCTTTTGTTTCTCCTAATCCTAACATGATTCCTGTTTTTGTCCGTATGTTTTTATTTTTTTCTTTTATATATTGTAAAACTTCAAGACTACGATCATATTTAGCTTGAATACGAACTTTTTTTGTTAATCTAGCTACTGTTTCCACATTATGAGAAATAACTTCTGGCTTAATATCAATTATTTTATCTATTATTTTTTTTTCTCCTTTAAAATCGGGAATTAAAGCTTCTATTGTAATATTTGGATTAAAATGTCGTATTTTTTGTATGGTTTGAATCCATATATAAGCCCCCATGTCCTGTAAATCATCTCGATTGACAGAAGTTAATACAGCATGTTTTATTTTTAATATTTTTATAGACTTTGCTACTTTTTCTGGTTCTTTCCAATCTATTTTATCAGGACGTCCTGTTTTCACTCCACAAAATCGACAAGATCTTGTACAAATGTTTCCCAATATCATGAAAGTAGCCACACCTTTATCCCAGCATTCTCCTATATTGGGACAACTGCCACTCTGACAAATTGTATTTAGTTTGTGCAAAGAAACTAATTTTTGCAATTCATGATAATTTTTACTCATTGGTAATTTTACTTTGATCCATTTTGGTTTTTTTTGTATAAGATTCATATCTTTTTTTTTTATTATTTTATTATTATACTATAATAAATATAAAAATCAATTTTTTTTGATAAATTTGTTAGGATGAGTGTTTTTTTTTATTTATATGGAAGTGTTTGTTAGAGATATAGCTAATATATTAGAAAATATAGCTCCTATAGAATATGCTGCTTCTTATGATAATGTTGGACTAATAGTGGGATCATTTCATAAAAAAGTAAAAAATGTACTGATTACTTTAGATCTTACTGAAAAAGTTTTTGATGAATCTATTCAAAAAAAATGTGATTTGATAATTTCTTTTCATCCTGTCATTTTTAAATCTATTAAAAGTATAACTGGAAAAACATTTTCAGAAAGAGTCATAATTCATGCGTTAAAAAATGATATATCTATTTACGTTATTCATACAAACTTAGATATGATATGGGAAGGACCTTCTTCTTATATATCTAAATTATTACGAATAAATAGAGAAAAAGTTCTTTTTCCCAAAAAAGAAACTATAAAAAAACTAATTACTTATGTTCCAGTAGATTATGCAGAAAAAGTTAGAAATGCTTTATTTGAAGCAGGGGCTGGAAATATTTCTAATTACAGTCACTGTAGTTATAATTTTGATGGATTTGGAAGTTACATGGGGAATAAAAAAACTAAACCTTTTTTTGGAAAAAAAGAAATTTTTCATATAGAAAAAGAAACTTGTATTAGTGTTCTTTTCCCTGACTATAAATTGAACATAATAAAAAATGCTTTATTTAAAAACCATCCTTATGAAGAAGTTGCTTACGAAATTTATAATATTGAAAATACAAATCCTTATATAGGAATAGGTTTTATAGGAAATCTTATGGAAAAGATGAATGAATATGATTTTCTTCTTTTTATAAAAAAAAAGATGAATGTTCCTTGTATTCGACATTCTAATTTTACAGAAAAAAAAATTCAAAAAGTAGCTATGATTACAGGTTCAGGACGTTTCGGAATAGAGACAGCTATAGAAGAAAAAGCTGATGTTTTTATCTCCTCTGATTTGAAATATCATGATTTTTTTAAATACGAAAAAAAAATATTAATTGTAGATATAGGACATTATGAATCTGAAAACTTTACTAAAAGTTTACTGAAATCTTTTTTAGATCAAAATTTTACTTCTATTTCCATTTGTGAATCAAAAATTCATACTAATCCAGTTAAATATTTTTATTAATTATGGTACATAAAATACAAGAAGCAGTCACTGTAATAGATAAATTGAGAGTATTATACAATCTTCAATTAATAGATTCTCGTATAGATGAAATACGAAAGTTTCGTGGTAATATACCTATGGAAATAAAAAGTCTAGAAGAAGAAATAGACCAAATGAAAAAAAAATTAGAAAATCTTAATGAAGATATTCTTTATATAAAAGAAAATATAAATAAACAAAATAAAAATATTAAATCTTCAGATATTTTAATTAAAAAATATGAAAAACAAAAAGATCATATTAAAAATCATAAAGAATTATATTCTCTAGATAAAGAGATTGATTACCAAAAATTAGAAATTCAATTAGCTAAAAAAAAAATTAAGGAATTAAATGTTCAGATTGATAAAAGGGAAGAAATTTTTAAAAAAAAAGAATATTTATTAAAAAATAAAGAGGAGCACTTTTTTCATAAAAAAAAAGAATTGAATAAGATTCTTTTAGAAAATGATAAAGAAGAAAAAATATTATTAGAACAATCTTTATGTTTTTCTAAAAAGGTAGAGAATGGTTTATTGAAAACTTATCTAAGAATCAGAAATGGAGTCAAAAATGGAGTAGCTGTAGCCCCAGTACAAAGAGGTGCTCCATTGGGGTCTTATCTAGCAATTACACCTCAAAAATATTCTGAATTGATACAACGTAATAAACTTTTAATAGACGAACATAGTGGCAGAATATTAATAGATGCGGAATTGGCTGAGGAAGAAAAAAAGAAATCTTTTGTTTTTTGTTATAAAAAAAAATTATAGGATCATGGTACGAACTTATTCTTCTAGTAAAATTAAAATTAAAATTAAAGATTTTGAATTGTTAGAAGTTTCTTCAGGAAAGAGGAAATTTTTAAGAGATTATTTTTCAAATAAAGCAACTGTAATAATGTTTATTTGTAATCACTGTCCATACGTGAAACATATTAATACGGAATTAATTCATTTAGCTAATGATTTCCTGTCAAAGGGAATTTCATTTTTAGCAATTAATTCTAATGATGCAAAAAAGTATTCAGAGGACTCTCCAGAAAATATGAAAAAAGTACATTATCAGTTAGGTTATCCTTTTCCTTATTTTTTTGATGAGACACAGGAAGTTGCTAAATATTATTGTGCAAAATGTACTCCTGAATTCTTTATATTTTCAGGAAAAGGGAACTTATGTTATCATGGTCAATTAGATGACTCTAGACCTGGAAATAACATTCCTGTTACAGGTTTTGATGTGAGAAATATATTGCAAAATATTTTAAAAGGAAAAAAAATATATCCAATAGTAAAACTAAGCTACGGATGTAATATCAAATGGAAACCATAAGGTTTTTATAATAGTTTGGGATAATGTTTAAAAAATATTCTATAGATTCAGATAAACTTTTTTCTGATGTTCCTCCTGCTGCATTTTTGTGTCCTCCCCCTCCAAAATGTTTTCTAGCAAACATATTTACATCAAAATTTCCTTTTGAACGAAATGAAATTTTGATAGGAAATGTTTCTTTTTCTTCAAAAAAGAAAACGGAAAAAACAACATTTTTAATTCCCAATCCATAAGTAATAATCCCTTCTGTATCACCTTTTTCATATGAATAATAATTGAGATCCGAAGCTTTTATACTTGTATAAGCTGTACGATATTTTTTAATGATTTTGAATTTTTTCAGTGCTTTAGATAACAATTTTAACCTGTTTTCATTGTATTTTTCTTGTAAATGATCATAAATGAAATCTATATCAATTCCTTTATCTATTAATTTTCCGGCAATAAAATGAGTTTCTGAAGTTACAGAAGGAAACCGAAAAAAACCTGTATCAGTCATTAATCCTACATATAAACATGTAGCTATTTCTTTATCTATTTTATCTAAATGATTCATATAAGATATGAATCGAAAGACTAAAATACTAGTAGCTGCTACTGTAGGATCTGAAAACATAAAATCAAAACAAAATGGAAAAGGATGATGATCAATTAATATTTTTTTTGCTTTTGAACATAAAAAAAAATCTCTAATATTATTAATTCTTGATAAATTATTAAAATCTATAAAAAAAACATAATCTGAGTTGACAATTTTTTTTTTAACTAAAGATTGTGTATGTTCAGAAAATACAATAATATCTTCAGTTCCAGGAAGCCATTTAAAAAATGGAGAATATTCTGTTGGAGAGATTAAATCCACATCATGTTTTAATTTTCTAAGATAAAATAAAAGTGCTAAAGAAGATCCTAATGCATCTCCATCCGGATTATTATGAGGCAATAGTACGATCTTTTTTTTATTAATTCCATTTATGTTTATATTAGAAAACAACATATATTATTTTTTTTTCAAACCCAACTCTTCTCCTTTTTTTAACATCATAAAATAAGCAGAATTAAAATTATTAGATATTTTTCCTTCCAAAATAGAATCTTTAACAAAATTTTTTATAATTCCTATTTTTTTACATGGATCAATATGAAAGGCTTTCATTATATCATTTCCTGATATAGGGGATTTCCAGTTTTGGATTTTATCTTTTTTTTCTAATTTTCTAATTCTTTCCATAAGAAGATAAATATTTTTTTTATATTGATTCTTCTTCTCCATATTATTAGTCGTAATATCAGCGATACATAATTTCATTAAATCTTCTAGATCGTTTCCTATATCAAATAATAATCTACGTATAGCAGAATCGCTAGTATTATTTCCTATTAACGCAATAGGTCTATAACTATACTGAATCATTTTTTGAACATATTTCATTGAAGAACCTTTTGTAAGTTTTAAACGTTGGAATATATTTGTAACCATCTTAGATCCTACAAATTCGTGAGCGTGAAAAGACCATCCTATTCTTGGAAAAAATTTTTTAGTATAAGTTTTTCCTATATCATGAAGTAATGCTACCCATCTTAACCAAAGAGAACTATTTTTTTCTTTACTGATATTGTCTACTACTTGCAAAGTATGATAAAAATTATCTTTGTGTTTATATCCATTTTTTTCTTCTATTCCTTTTAACGAAACTAATTCCGGTAATATCATTGATAACAATCCAGATTTATATAATAAAAACAATCCTATAGAAGGCTTTTCAGATAGCAGAATTTTGTTAAATTCTTCTACAATTCTTTCTGTAGAAACAATATTTATTCTATTCTTATTCTTTTGAATTGATTGAAATGAATATTCTTCAATCATAAATTGTAATTGGGTCGCAAATCGTATAGCTCGTATCATTCGTAGTGGATCATCAGAATAAGTAATATTTGGATCTAATGGAGTTCTTAATATTTTTTTTTTCAAATCTGATAATCCTCCAAATGGATCTATCAATTCTCCATAATTGTTACGGTTTAAACTAATAGCTAAAGCATTGATTGTAAAATCTCTTCTTTTTTGATCATCTTGCAATGATCCCAACTCTATAACAGGTTTTCTACTGGAAAAATGGTAAGACTCTTTTCTTGATCCTACAAATTCTATTTTTTGATTATCGTATTCTAACATAGCTGTACCAAAACGTTTAAATACTCTTATTTTAGGATAAGGAATAATATATTTAGAAACCTCTTCAGCTAACCTTATTCCTTCTCCTATAGTTAAAATATCTAAATCTTTATATTTCATTTTTCCTAACAAAAAATCTCGAACATAACCTCCTATGACGTAGCTATTTTGTCTTATTTTTTGAGCAGAAAGACTTACAATACGAAATATTTTTTTATGAACAGCTGATGATAAATTCATGTCCGTTTACATACGTAATATTTTTATCTTATTGTATACAACTTTTATAATAGAAGAACTACTATAGTTTGCTTTTTCTTCTCTACGAAAATTTACAACATAATCTGTTTTATTTAAAATATAAGGACTAATTTCTGAAAAAGATTTAGGAGTTACAAATCCCGACAAATTAGCAGAGGTAGAAATAATGGGTCTATCCAAATTTTTAATTAAACAAGTGCAAAATGGATCATATGTTAAACGTACCGCTAAAGTATTATCTTGTCTAAAAAAATTAGATGCTATTTTTTTAGTATTTTCATATACTATAGTAATAGGCTTATCTTTTTTAACAAGATTATTAAGAATTATTTTTTTAGTAAAAAGAGAAATTTTTCCTACTAATTGATGCAACCGATCCATACTTTCTACTAAAAGAATCATAGATTTAGAAATATCTCTATTTTTGATTTCACATATTTTTTTTATAGCTTGTATATTAAATGCATCACATCCCAATCCCCATACAGTATCTGTAGGATACAATAAATTTTTTCCTTTTTTTAATATATCTACACTTTTTTCTATTTCTACGTAAAAAGACATTTAAATTTCTAAATTATGAGTTCTCAACGCATCATTTAAAGATATTTTTTTATCTGTACTTTCTTTCCTTTTTCCTATAATCATAGCACATGGAACATGATATATACCTGAAGGGAATTTTTTTGGATAAGATCCAGGTATCACTACTGAATATTTAGGAATTACACCCTTTGTTTCAATAGGTTTTTCATTAGTTACATCAAAAATTTTAGTAGAGGCTGTGATAACGACATTTGCCCCTAAAACAGCTCCTCTTTTTATCAAAACTCCTTCCACTAAAATACATCTAGATCCAATAAAAACATTATCTTCAATAATAACAGGATGAGCTTGTAAAGGTTCTAAAACACCCCCAATTCCCACTCCTCCACTTACATGAACGTCACTTCCAATTTGAGCGCAACTTCCCACTGTTGCCCATGTATCTATCATCGTATTTTTTCCTATATATGCACCTATATTGACATAAGAAGGCATGAGAATAACTCCAGGTGATATATACGAGCCATAACGTGCTATAGCATGGGGAACCACACGAACTCCTTTTTCCTTAAATTTATTCTTGACAGGAATTTTATCATAAAATTCTAATGCCCCTACTTCTACTGTATTCATATTTTGAACCGAAAAATACATAATAATAGCTCTTTTAACCCATTCATTGACTACCCATTTTCCATTTAAATAATTTGATACTCTGATTGAACCATTTTCCAAATGGGAAAGAACCTGAAGAACTACATTTTTTATATTTACATCAGTACTCCATAAATTTTTCTCATTCCAAGCTTGATCTATTTCTAATTTTAGTCTATTCACTTTTTTTTATATATATATATATTGATTGATAAAAAACAAAACAAAAGTAGTAAAAATAAAATAAGATAACAAGTATACATTTTACAATGGCAAAAATATTAGGGATAGATTATGGAAAAATTATTACTGGTTTATCTATAACAGATGAAAAAAAAATATTTGCATTTGGGCTAAATGCTATTCCAACTAAAAATTTAATGAATTTTTTAGAATATTTTTTAGTTCATGAGAAAATAGAAGAAATTGTTGTAGGATTGCCAAAAAAATTGAATAATCAAAAAGAAATTTTAATAGAAACAGAAATTCAGAAATTTATAAATAAATTTCATGTAAAATATCCTAAAATCATTATAGAAAGATTAGATGAACGTTTTACATCTAAAATAGCTTTTTCTACTATGATAGAATTGGGTTTAAAAAGAAAAAAAAGAAGAAAAAAAGTAATTTTAAATCAAATTAGTGCCACTATAATTTTACAGTCTTATCTTACAAAAAAAAAGAATTCATATTCATGATATTACCTATAGTTCTTTATGGAAATCCTATTTTGAGAAAAAAATGTTTGGACATAGATTTTTCTTCTTATAAAAAAAGAAAGGAAATCAATCAATTGATTCAAGATATGTTTGAAACTATACATAAAGTAAAAGGTATAGGATTGGCCGCTCCACAAATTGGAAAGAATATTCGACTTTTTATAGTCGAAACTCCTTATTTAAAGGGAAAAAATATTATAAATTATAAGGAAGTTTTTATTAATGCTAAAATATTAAAAGTACATGGAAAAGAGTGTAAATTTAATGAAGGGTGTCTTAGTTTTCCTGGAATTATGGGGTATATCAAAAGAAAATCTAATGTAAGAATTGAATATTATAATCAAAATTGGGAACAAAAAAAAACAACCTTAACAGGTATATGTGCAAGAGTAATTTTGCATGAATATGATCATATTGAAGGAAAACTTTTTATAGATTATTTTTCTTATAATAAGAAGAAAATAATAGAAAAAAAATTTCTGAATTTATCATAAAAAAATTCATTGTGAATAAACGTCATCTACCATTTTTTTGAAAACATTAGGATCATTCATAGATATATATGAAAGAATCTTTCTATTCATTTTAATTTTTCTTTTGGATAATTTACTCATAAATTCAGAATAGGATTTTCCATACTGACGAACCCCAGCATTGATCCGTTGAATCCAAAGAGATCTGAAATTTCTTTTTTTTCTTTTTCTTCCTGAAAAAGCATAAACAAAAGACTTTTCTACAGCATTTTTAGCAACTGTATAAACTCTACTCCTGGCACCATAAAACCCTTTGGCTAATTTAAGTATTTTTTTACGTTTTCGTCTAGAGGAAACGGCATTTGTAGATCTAGGCATAATTTTCTAAAATTGAATTTTTATGTTTTTTTGGTCTGATTTTTTCAGTAAAGTGAATAGAGAAAGATTACGTTTTTTTTTTTTAGATTTTTTAGTTAATAGATGCCTTTTGAAGGCATGTTTTCTTTTGATATATCCATTCGCTGTTTTTTTAAATCTTTTTTTAGATCCTGATTTCGTTTTTAATTTAGGCATAATAACGTTAAAATTTTTTTGGAGCTAATATCATATACATTCTCTTTCCTTCCATTACCGGCATTTGCTCTACTTTTCCGAATTCCTCAATTTCTTCTGCAAACTTTAATAATTTAATTTTTCCTTGATCTTTGTATACTATAGAACGTCCTTTAAAAAAAACAAATACTTTCACTTTATCTCCACGCATTAAAAATTTCTCTGCACTTTTAATTTTCACTTTTCCATCATGATCTCCAATTTGAGGACCAAATCTAATTTCTTTGGTATTTACTTTAATTTGTTTTGCTTTAAATTGTTTTTTTCTTTTTTTTTGTTCATATAAAAACTTTTTGTAATCCAGTATTTTACACACTGGAGGAGTTAATTTAGGATTAATTTCAACCAAATCTAGTTCTCTTTCTCTAGAAAATTGAAGAGCTTTTTCTATAGAATAAATTCCATTTTCTATGGAAGAGTCACCGACTAAACGAACTTTTTGAGTATTGATAATACTTTCATTGATACGATGTTTTTCTTTTTTTTGCGGTAATGGTCGGTGCATTCTATTCTTTTTATTACCTCTTGAAAATTTCTTTTTTATATTAAAATAGTTTTATAGTTTTTAAATTTGTTTCATTAAAAATAGATTCTATTCCATTGGAAATAGAAAATATTCCTATGTGTCCTAACCCATGACGTCGTAATGACATCATCTCATTTTTTTCCTCTTTTTTTCCCAAAATTATCATATAAGGAATCTTATTTTCTTCAGAATCCCTAATTTTTTTATTAATTTTCTCATTTCTATTATCAATAAATACACGAATATTGTAATTCAACATTAAATTTAAAATTTTTTTTGCATAAACTACATATTTATCACTTATAGGAAGTATGACTACTTGATCAGGAACCAACCATAATGGAAGATTTCCTTCCGTATGTTCTATCATAATGGCGATAATACGTTCTAATGAACCAAAAGGCGCTCTATGTATCATTACTGGACGACATTTTTTGTTATTTCTTCCTTTATAATATAAATCAAATCTTTCAGGCAAATTATAATCTACTTGGATCGTTCCAAGTTGCCAACTTCTTCCTATAGTATCTTTAATAAGAAAATCTAATTTTGGGCCATAAAAAGCGGCATCCCCATAATTCACAGAAGCTTCTATATTTTCTTCTTTTACTACTTGTAGTATCGCTTTCTCAGCTTTTTCCCAATTTGTTTCTGATCCTATATAATCATCTATTTTTTTAGGGTCTCTAAGAGAGATTCTAACTGTATATGTAAAAAAACCTAGAGAACGAAAAACATAAACAACTAAATTAATTACTTTTTTAAATTCTTCTAACAATTGATCATAAGTACAAAAAATATGAGCATCATCTTGAGTAAAACATCTAACTCTAGTTAATCCATGAAGTTCTCCGCTTTGTTCATAACGATATACTGTTCCAAACTCTGCAAAACGTTTAGGAAGATCACGATAGGACCATTCTTGAGAACGATAAATCTCACAATGATGAGGACAATTCATAGGTTTTAAAAGAAACTCTTCTTCTTTACGAGGAGTGTGAATAGGTTTAAAATTATTTTTTCCATATTTGCTCCAATGACCACTCCTAACATACAATTTTTTATGACCAATATGTGGAGAGATGACCATCTCGTATCCTGATTTTCTTTGAACATCAGTTAAAAATTCTTCTAAATTCTTTCTTAAAATTGTTCCTCTGGGCAACCATAAAGGCAATCCAGTTCCTACTCGATCAGAAAAAACAAAAAATTTTAGTTTTTTCCCTATATTTCTATGATCTCTATTTTTATTAATTTTATTAGAGTCTTCTTTTAAAATAGGAACTAACTTATCTTTATCCATAAAAATAAGTTACAAATTTTTTTATTTTTATAATGTTTATAATGATAAAAATAAATATAATGTTGCTGCTATTATACTTCCTACTATAGGACCAAATATTGGAATCAAAGCATAATCCCAATTACTTTTTCCTTTTCCCGGAATAGGAATGATAGAATATATGATTCTTGGGCCTAGGTCACGAGCAGGATTTAGAGCCGCACCTGTAGCTCCTCCTAAAGATAAAACAATTCCTAACACTACCAAAGCGGAAGGAAGTGCCCCTAAGGATCCCAATCCTATTGGATACTTTCCCTCTTTAAAAAAAAGAGTTCCTTCTGTAGAAAGATATAAAGAAATGAATATAAAAATAAAAGTAGCTAATACTTCACTTAAAAAATTAGAAAATAAATTTTTTATAGAAGGAATCGTCACAAAAACAGATAATTTTTCTTGTTTTTCTTGAGTTTCAAAAAAATGATCCTTGTATAAAAACCATACAAATAAAGAACCTAACATTGCTCCAATGAATTGAGAAAAAATATAAAAGGGAACCATTTTCCAACTAAATTTTCCAATTATGGCAAAACTTATTGTAACACATGGATTTAAATGAGCTCCACTATAAGGAGCAGCCACTGTTATTCCCATAAAAACAGCTAATGCCCATCCTATAGTGATAGTCAACCATTCTCCACTTTTGCTATGACCTTTAGTTTTTGATAAAATAACATTTGCTCCCACTCCATTTCCTAAAAATACTAAAATCATTGTTCCTATGATTTCTGCATATATTTTTGTCATTATATTTATTTTATTTGATTGGACCAAGAACGAGTTGTTTTAATCGCTCTTTTCCAACCTTGAATTCTTTCTAATCTACTAGGCATTCCTTTTGGTTCGAAAACTTGTTCTAATTGCCATTTATCTTGAATATCTTCAAGACTACTCCAATAATTTACAGCTAATCCAGCTAAATAAGCCGCTCCAGCAGCTGTAAGCTCAGAAATTTTAGATTTTACAACTTTTACATTCAAAATATCAGATTGAAACTGCATTAATAATTTATTCACCGTAGCTCCTCCATCTACACGGAGTTCTTTTATAGAAATACCAGAATCTGCTTCCATAGCTTTCAACACATCCATATTTTGAAAAGCAATACTTTCTAATGCCGCTCTAACAAGATGAGCAGAAGAAGTCCCCCTTGTTATGCCTACAATAATTCCTCTTGCTTTTTGATCCCAATAGGGAGCTCCTAAACCGGAAAAAGCGGGAACCATATATAAACCTTCCGTGTTATCTACAGAAGAAGCTAATATTTCCGCTTCATTGGAAGATAAAAGGAGCCCCAGGCCATCTCTCAGCCATTGAACAACCGCTCCTGCTATAAAAACACTTCCTTCCAATGCATATTGAACTTTATTTTTTATTTTCCAAGCTACAGTAGTAATTAAATTGTTTTGGGAAAAAACAGGATTATCTCCTACATTCATTAACATAAAACATCCTGTTCCATAAGTATTTTTTACCATACCAATTTTAGTACACATTTGCCCAAAAAGAGCGGCTTGTTGGTCTCCTGCAATCCCAGATATAGGAATTTTATGTGATAAAATATGTCCTGTTGTATAACCAAAAATTTCACTAGATGATTTTACTTCTGGAAGCATAGAAATTGGAATGTTAAATAAATCTATTAACTCTTGATCCCAACTAAGTGTATGAATATTAAATAACATAGTACGAGAAGCATTAGTCACATCTGTTACATGAATTTCTTTACCGGTTAAATTCCATATTAACCATGAATCTATAGTTCCAAATGCTAAAGATCCAGAATGAGCTTTTTTCTTAGCTCCAGAAACATTTTCTAATATCCATCTAATTTTTGTAGCGGAAAAATAAGGATCTATAATTAAACCTGTTTTTTTTCGAATCATTTCGGTTAATCCTTCTTTTTTAAGAAGATCACAATATTTAAATGTACGTCTATCTTGCCATACTATAGCATTAAAAATAGGTTCTCCCGTTTTTTTATCCCACACAACAGTGGTTTCTCTTTGATTAGTAATTCCTATTGATACAATATTTTCTCCTTCTAAATTGGCCTTTAAAATAGCTTCTAAAGCCACAGAAGCTTGCGTTGACCATATTTCTTCTGCGTTGTGTTCTACCCATCCAGGATGAGGATAAATTTGTGTAAACTCTCGTTGAGCTACAGAAATAATATTTCCAATTTTATCAAAAATAATAGCTCTCGAACTGGTAGTTCCCTGATCTAATGATAGCACATATTTTTTCATAAACATATAATAACTTTTCTACTATTATTATCAAACTGCTGGATAATAGTATTGCATAGCTAACTTTTTGAACCCCGCTACTTGTGATTTTTCCCACTTTTCATCTCTAGAAAGTTCTTTAGCCATTAATGCAGCGACTCTGGGTGCTATATCTATTGCTTTTTTAGCATTTAAAAATAATAAACGGAACCTTCTTGCCAAAACATCTTCAATTGTTCTCGCCATTTCATAACGGACCATCCAAACTACTTCTGCTTCGGTATAATAATAATAAGAAGAATCTTTTGAAATTAATGAAACTCCTAGCAATGGATTTTTATCAATTAATGTTTTTATATGATATTCATCTTCTCCATATTTATTCCAATGATAATTCTGACTTTTATATGAAGAATAGGATCCATAAATTTTAAGATTCTTTGTAACAGAAGGCATTTTATTTAATTTTCCTATTTCAATCGCTTTATTTACAGTATCTTCAGCCATTTTTCTATATGTAGTCCATTTTCCACCTATAACACTAATTAATCCAGAAGAACTAATCATAAGTTTATGAGATCTAGAAATATCTTTAGTTTTAGTAGAATAAGAATTATTAGGAACAAAAAGAGGCCTTAATCCAGAAAATGCACTCAATATATCACTTTTTTTTGTATGAAGCACAAAATATCTATTAAAAGTTTGTAATATAAAATCGATTTCTTCCTCTAAAGGTTTTGGTTCAAGAACACTTTTTTCCAAAAAAGTATCTGTAGTTCCTACTAAAACATGATCATACCATGGAACACAAAATAAGACTCTCCCATCCGTAGTTTTTGGAATAACTATAGCATTTGAACTACTGAAAAAAGATTTATCTAATACAATATGTGTTCCTTGACTTGGCTTGATAAAAATAGGACATGCAGATTCATCCATTCTTGAAATAGAATCAGAAAAAACACCAGTAGCGTTTATAACTATTTTTGAATAAATAGAATATTTTTTTTGAGTTTCAAGATCACAAGCTACAACTCCAGAAATTTTATTTCCAACTTTTTTAAGTAAACTTTTAACTTGAAAATAATTTAACAATGTTCCACCTTTTTGAACACATGTCTGTGCTAAATTTATAGCTAAACGAGCATCATCAAATTGTCCATCATAATATACAATCCCTCCTTTTAATTCTTCGCTTCTAATTTCTGGAAAATTTCTAACTATTTCATATTTTGATAAAAATTTGGACTTACCAAAACTTAAAGAACCAGATAACCATTCATACAATTTTAAACCAGTCCAATACATAATTCCCATTTTCCAATTAAAAACTGGAATAATGAATTTTTGTTTTTTTACTAAATGAGGAGCATTTCTTAGTAAGAAACCTCTTTCTTGTAATGCTTCATAAACTAATCTTATATTTCCTTGAGCTAAATATCGTATTCCTCCATGAACTAATTTCGTACTTCGACTAGAAGTAGCTTTAGAAAAATCAGACTGTTCTAATAAAAGAGTTTTATATCCTCTTGAGGAAGAATCTAAAGCTATTCCTAATCCTGTAGCTCCTCCCCCAATAATAACAACATCCCAAATATTTACATTTTCTAAAATGTTCAAAAACCTATCTCTATTTAAAAAACCTTTCATCATTTTTCACTCATATCAAATTCCAAACGGAATATCTATCCTATTGGGATTTTTAAAATATTAAATGAACAAAATTAAAAATATTTTCAATAAAAGAAAATTATAATTAAAATTATACACTATTTTCTTTATTAATTATTTTAGATATAAAATCTTTTACAATTTTTTTTCCTGAATGAGCATGAATTTTTTTCATAATTTTATTCATATCATGAAATTGTTTCAGAAAAAGATCTATATGACTTAAAGTTATCCCAGATCCTTCAGATATTCTCTTTTTTCTTTTTACATTAGTAAGAATTTTAGGGTAATTTCTTTCATAAGGAGTCATAGAATGAATAATAGCTTCTATTTTTTTAAAAGAATCTTTTTGATTTCCATAGAAAGAAAAATATTTATCGATTCCAGGAATCATTGAAATAATATTTTTTATATTTCCTATTTTTTTAATTTTTTGAATTTGTTCTAATAAATCATTAAAATTAAAACGATTTTTTGAAATTTTTTGATAAATTTTTTGAGTTCTTTTTTCATCAAATTGTTCTTGTACTTTTTCGACCAAAGAAACGATATCTCCCATTCCCAATATTCTATTAGCTATTCTATCTGGATGAAAAACTTCTAAATCTTCTATTTTTTCTCCATTACTAATAAATTTTATAGGTTTTTTCACTATACTGGACATGGTTATAGCAACACCACCTCTACTATCTCCATCTAATTTCGTTATGACAATCCCATCAAAATTCAATATTTTTGAAAAAGATTGAGCCGTATTTATAGCATCTTGTCCTGTCATGGCATCAACAACAAATAAAACTTCATTTGGTTTAGAATGTTGATTTATTGTTTTAATTTCTTTCATCATGATTTCATCTATCGCTAATCTACCAGCTGTATCGATAATAATTACATTTCTCTTTTTTTTAGAAGCATAAAGAATAGATTGATCCACAATTTCTATAACATTTTTACTTTCTATTAAAGAAAAAACAGGAATATTGGCTTTCTCAGAAATCAATTTCAATTGATTTATAGCTGCAGGACGATGAATATCTGCAGCAACTAGCAAAGGATATTTATTTTTCTTTTTTAAGAAAAAAGCAAGTTTAGAGGAAAAAGAAGTTTTTCCACTTCCCTGTAATCCACAAATTAAGATAATAGCAGGATTCTTAGAAAGATTCATTTCTATATTTGTTTTCCCCATAAGAGAAACTAATTCATCATATACTATTTTTGTAATTAATTGTTTAGGATTTAAAGAAGTGAGTACTTTTTTTCCAATAGATTTTTCTTGAATTTTATGAACAAAACTTTTAACTATTTTATAATTAACGTCTGCATCAACAAGTGCTCGCCCGATTTCTTTTAAAGAAGACGCTATATTAATCTCTGTAATTGTATTCTCCCCCTTCAAAATATGAAGAGCTTTAGATAATTTATTTTGTAAATATTCAAACATAAGTATATATTCTTTTCTTTATTACTTACATATTACATACGATCAAGCATTTTAATGCCCAATAAATTCATACCAGATTTTAAAACATTTCCTGTTACATGAATAATATTCATGCGAATATTACTATGAATTACATTTAAAGGATCTATTATTTTTTTTTTTTGATAAAGATGATTAAAAGTTTTAGATACTTCATAAACATAATTTGCTATTAAAGAAGGATTTAAATCTATTGCTGATTTTTTTAATACCAATGGATATTTTTTAAGAATTTTTATCATGTTTTTTTCATCTACATCAAATTTTATATTTGACCAATAATAATTAAGTAATGAACATAAATTAAAAAAATTTCGTTCCAAAGAACGTATTCTGGAATAAGTATATTGAATATATGTTCCTGTTTTTCCTTTAAAATCTATAGATTTTTCAGGATAAAAAATTATTTTTTTCTTTGGATCTATTTTAAGAAAATGATATTTTAAAGCCCCTAATCCTATTATTTCAGCAGATTGTTCGTGTTCTTTTATAAATTTTTTCAAAAAATTTTTTTTTGCAATAGAATACATTTCTAAAATAATACTATCAGCATCTATAACATTTCCTTCTCTAGATTTCATCCTACCACTTGGTAAATATACCATTTCATAAGATAAATGTAATAATTTATTTACCCATATATATCCTAAACGTTTTAATACATTAAAAAGAACTTGAAAATGATAATCTTGTTCTTTTCCTACGATGTATATGATTTGGTCTATATTGTATTTTTTAAAACGTTCTACAGCTGTTCCAATATCCTGAGTGATATATACGGAAGTTTGATCAGATCGTAATAAAAGTTTTTGATCAAAACCTTCTTCGATTAAATCAATCCAAATGGATCTATCTTTTTTTTGGAAAAAAATTCCTTTTTTAAGACCTTTTTTTACAATTTCTTTTCCAATTTCATAAATATCACTTTCATATTCTATTTTATCAAAAGTAATTCCCAATTTTTTATAAGTTTCTTCAAAGCCATTATAAACCCATTGATTCATTTTTTTCCAAGTATTTCGAATAATAGGATCTCCTGATTCCCATTTCTTTAATAATTCTCTAGCTTGATTCATAATTGAATGTTGAATAGGTATATAATTTTTTTTAGATAATTCTTGAGTTTCTTTACGATAAATTTTATCAAATAAACTATAATATTTACCTACAAAATGATCTCCTTTTATTTTTACACTATCAGGAGTCTCTCCTTTTCCAAATTTTTTCCAAGCTATCATAGATTTGCATATATGTATCCCTCTATCATTAATAATTTGAATTTTTATTATTTTATGTCCAACCATTTTTAATATTTCAGCTATGGATGCTCCAATAAGACTATTTCTAATATGCCCTAAATGAAGCGGTTTATTAGTATTAGGAGAAGAATATTCTATCATGATTCTTTTAGAAGAATATTTCAAATCATAAAAATTTGTATTTAACATTTCTTTCAGAAGATAAATATAATAATCATTTTCGAAAATAAAGTTTAAAAAACCTTTAATAATAGAAAACTGAATCAGTCCTTTTAACTTATTTTTCACATAATTTCCTATATCTTTTCCTATTTTTTCTACGGGTTTTTTCAATTTTTTGGATAAAGGAAATAAAATCACAGTAACATCCCCTGTATATTCTTTTTTAGTATGTTGAAAATCCAATTCAGGACAAGATTTTAATTTATATAAAAAAAATATAGATTCTATAACTATTTCTTCTATAGACTGAAAACGATCATTCATAAATGACATAGAATGATTTTTTTACAAATATCTTTTTAATCGAACTCTCCATCCAAAAGGATCTTCAGATATATTATGTTGTATATCTAATAATCTTTTCTTTAAATAAAGAGATATTCTTTTTTCTTCTACAAGATCCGGTAAACAAAAATCATTTTCTTTATAGCTAATCATTTTAAAATAATTTATAACTGCTGCAGTTCCACATCCAAAAGCTTCTTTCAATTCACCTGTTTTAAATCCTTCTATAATTTCTGAAACGCTTAAATTTCGTTCTTCTACTAGGAATCCTTCTTCTTTCGCTAAAGAAAGAATACTTTTACAGGTAATCCCACTTAATATATTGTCATTGGCTTTTGGAGTGATAAGTTTATTATTTAAATAAAAAAAAACATTCATAGTGCCGGATTCTTCTATCATTGTATGAGTCGAAGAATCCGTCCACAGTATTTGGTCAAAACCTTTTTCATTGGCTAATCTAGTCGGATAAAAAGAAGAAGCATAATTACCAGCAGCTTTAGTAAATCCTACTCCTCCTGATGCAGAACGGCTATATTTTTCTTCTATTTTAATTTTTAAAGGATACTTGTAATAAGTATCTGCAGGAGTAGATATAATCATAAACATATAATCTGTAGAAGGTTTAGCTGATAAAACTCCATTTGTCGCAATTAAAAAAGGACGAATATATAAAGATTGCCCATAATTTTTTGGAATCCAATCCCTGTCCATATCTATTAATTTTTTTAATCCATTCATAAAAATATTTTCCGGTATAATCGGCATTTCCAAACGAGCAGCAGATCTATTTATTCTTTTCAAATTTTCTTCTGGACGAAATAAGAAAACTTCTTCATTTTTATCTTTGTAAGCTTTCATTCCTTCAAAAACAGCTTGACCATAATGAAAAACAAGAGATATAGGAGAAAACATTATTTTTCCAAAAGGCTTAATAATAGAATTTTTCCATTTCCCATTCTTGAATTCAGAACAGAACATATGATCCGAATACTGATTTCCAAAAACAATATTATTGAAATCCATTTTTTCAATCCTAGAATGTAAAGTTTTTTCTATTTTCATAAAATTAAAAAACATTATTAAAACTAATATAATAATAAACAAATATTATATTTAAAAAAAAATTATTACAATAAAAGACTGAATTATCTAACTATCATGCATCATATTTAATACTTTTTCTACTATATTTTCAACGGAAGGTTTTGAAAAATAATCACCATCTGATCCATAAGGTGGACGATGTTCTTGAGCTGTAATTGTAACCGGTGGACTATCTAAGTAATAATATCCATTTTGTTCTTCTAATATCTTTTGTAGAATATAAGCAGAAGCTCCTCCCGGAACATCTTCATCTATAATCAATAGTCTATTGGTTTTTTGTAAACTTTTAACAATATCCTTTTGTAAATCAAAGGGCAATAAAGACTGAATATCAATTATTTCAGAATCTATATTATTAATCTTATATAATTCGTCTGCTGCTTCATTGACAATTTTCCAGGTAGAACCGTAAGTAACCATAGTGATATCTTTTCCTTTTCTTGTTCTTTCTACTATTCCAATAGGCGTTCTAAATAAACCTAAATTTTTAGGTATTTTTTCTTTGATTCTGTATCCATTAAGACATTCAACAACTAAAGCAGGATCATCTCCAGATAATAAAGTGTTGTAAAATCCAGCCGCTTTTACCATATTTCTTGGAACAAGAACCAAAATACCTCTCAAATAATTAATAATTCCTCCCATTGGAGAACCGGAATGCCATATTCCTTCCAAACGATGTCCTCTAGTTCTAATAATAACAGGAGCTTTTTGTCCTCCTTTTGTTCTATATTGTAAACAAGCAAGATCATCACTCATAATTTGTAAAGCATATAGAATATAGTCTATATATTGAATTTCAACTATAGGACGAAGCCCTCGCATTGCAAGACCTATCCCTTGACCAAGGATAGTAGATTCACGTATTCCTGTATCGAAAACACGAATTTTTCCATATTTTTTTTGCAATCCTTCCAATCCTTGGTTAACATCTCCTATCTTTCCTACATCTTCTCCAAAAATTAAAAGATCAGGATGTAATTTCAACAATTTATCAAAATTTTCTCTTAATACAATTCTTCCATCTACTTCATAATTATTATTATACACAGGAAAAACTTCTGTTATTCTTACACAAGCTTTTTCAGAAATACTATATAAATGTGAAGAATAGTTTTCTTGTTCTTCAAGATATTTTTTTTTAATCCATTTTTTCAGACAGTCTTTTGGATAAGATTTAATTTCTGATAAAAGATATAATACTTTTCTAGCAATGCTAAATATTGGTTTTTTAGTAGGATAATTTTGTGTTACATCATTTAATTCTTTAATATATTTTTTTATATATTTTTGAACCCATTTTTTTTCCGTATAACTATCTTGTATTTTATATAAAATATTTATAACTTCATTCTGAATTTTAAGAATAGGTTTTCTAAATGCTTTCCAAGCTTTCTCTTTCTCATTTTTAACATATTCTTTAGCTTCTATATCTATTTGATCTAAATGACTAACATTAGCTATTATACGATAATCTTCTTGATTCGTTTCAAATCTAAAATTTAGAATCCAATCTCTAAATTTTTTGATTCCGTCATGATTCATTTCCCATTCTAAACGTTCTTTGGATTTATATCTTTCGTGTGAAGAAGAAGTAGAATGCCCTTGAGGTTGGGTTAAATTCATAACATGTATAATCACAGGAACATGTTCATTACGAGCGATTTTATCTGCTTTAATATATGTTTTTGTAAGATCTATATAATTATATCCATTTACACGAATAATTTCTATTCCTTTTTCTTTTTTATTTCTATGAAATCCAGATAAAATATCACTAATATTTTGTTTCGAAAATTGATATTTATTAGGAACAGATATTCCATATTCATCATCCCAAATGGAAATAATAATCGGAATCTGCAATACTGAAGCCGCATTCAATGTTTCCCAAAATAATCCTTCAGAAATACTAGCATTTCCAATAGTTCCAAAAGCGACCTCATTTCCATTATTAGAAAATATATTATGTGTTTTTTTTAAATTTTTTAATTCTTTATAAATCTTAGAAGCTTGAGCTAATCCTAATAATCTAGGCATTTGAGCTGCAGTAGAAGAAATATCCGCACTAGAATTTTTTTGTTTAATTAGATTTTTCCAATTTCCATCTTCATTCAAAAAACGTGTTCCAAAATGAGCCGTCATCATTCTTCCAGACGAAACAGGTTCTGCTTCTAAATCTGAATGGGCGTATAATTGCGAAAAAAAATTTTTTACAGTTAAAACTCCAATAGCCATCATAAATGTTTGATCTCGATAATATCCAGATCGATAATCTCCATTTTTAAAAACTTTTGCCATAGTTAATTGAGGAATTTCTTTCCCATCTCCAAATATCCCAAATTTAGCTCTTCCATTTAAAACCTCTTTACGACCTAAAATACTAGTTTCACGACTAATTCGTGCTAATCTGTAATCATTTAAAACCATTTCTTTAAATGAATCAAAATCAAAATAGATTTCCTCATCATCACTATATTTTTTATTATTCTTATAATTCATAGAATTATCATTTTTTATATGAAAATACAGGAATTTTCATTTATGAATTTCTTTATTTAATTTTAAATGTTTTTCAATGAAATAGAAATTATGATTCATCATATGTATGGAAAAATCACTCTTTCTATTATAAAACCGGATGCGGTACAAAAAGGATATATTATACCTATTTTATCTCAAATAGTTCACGCTGGATTTCATATTATAGCGCTAAAAATGACGAAAATTTCACAAAAATCAGCTACCAAATTTTATGCAGAACATAAAAAAAAGTTATTTTTCAAATCTTTAGTAAAGTTTATGTCTTCTGGACCGATTGTATCTCTAATATTAGAAAAAAAAAATGCTGTGAAAGATTTTAGAATTTTAATAGGCGATACAAATCCAATACATGCGAAAAAAGGAACTATACGAAATTTATATGCTACCTCTTTAGAAAAAAACGCAATACATGGATCTGATAGTAATCAAAATGCATTTAAAGAATGTTTGTTTTATTTTTCTAGTAGAGAAATTTTTTATAAAGAAGATTTGTAATTAATAAATTTTTAATCGGTATGAAAAAAAATTTTCTAATAGCTATTTCTTCCATTTTTATTTTAATATCTGTAACTGTATTATGGATAGCTAATACATACAATCACTTAGTAAGACTTAACGAAAATATTAAAACACAATGGGGGCAAGTCGAAAATGTTTATCAACGTAGAGCTGACTTAATTCCAAATTTGGTAAATACAGTAAAAGGATCTGCAAATTTTGAAAAAAATACATTAAATCAAATTATAGAAGCTAGATCAAAAGCTACTTCTAGCTCCATAAATAGAAATGATTTGAATCAAAATCAAATAAATAAATTTCAACAAGTACAAGATCAATTAAATAATTCTATCAATAGATTCCTCTTGATTGTGGAAAATTATCCTAATCTTAGGTCAACGGAAAACTTTTATGAATTACAAAATCAATTAGAAGGAACAGAAAACCGTATAAATGTAGAAAGAAATCGTTTTAATGAGAAAGTAAATAATTTCAATACTTATAGAAATCAATTTCCAAAAATTATAATTGCGAACTTTTTTTATAAATTTCAGGAAAAAGGATATTTTCAATCTCAAATAGGATCTAAAAAGTCTCCAATTATAAATTTTTCCGATAATTAGATTATCATTTTATTCATGCTATGCTATGCATGATCCCATGCATGCATAATATAAAGAGCAATTTAAATTAAAAAATTATGAAAACAAATATTCAATATATTTTAATTGTTTTAATTTATTTTTGTTCAAATTTAGTAAAAGGACAATTTTATATTCCTGAAGCTCCAAAAAAAATATATCCTGTACAAGATTATGCAGGAGTTTTTTCAAAAAAAAAAATAGAAAAATTAAATCAAAAACTAATTTCATATTCTAAAATTACATCAACAGAGATTTTAGTTATCATTATTCGTGATCTTAATGGAGAAGATCCAAATTTATTAGCTTCTAAATGGGGAGAAAAGTGGGGAATCGGAAAAATTAATAAAAATAATGGCATAATTATATTATTATCTATTCATGATAGGAAAATTTCGATCCAAAATGGATATGGTATAGAGCCCTATATTACCGATTTCTTAACTATGAAGATTATCAAAAGAATAAAACCTATATTGAAAAATAATCTTTATTATCAAGCTATAGATTATAGTACTCAAGAGATATTTAAAATATTAAAAAATAAATATCAAAAAAAACAAAATCATAAAATTTTTTCTATATGGAATTTATTAACTAAAATTAGTATTTTTTTGATTCTATTTTTTTTATTTTTCTTGACAAGAAAAACAGGAAGTTCATTATTAAATACGTTATTTTTAACGAATTTTTTATTCAGAAATAAAAATTCTTCTCATGATCATGATGATGATTTTGATGGATTTGGAGGAGGAGGAAATTTCGGAGGAGGAGGGAGCAGCAGTAGCTGGTAAATTTTATCTATTTTTTTTTAAAGATTTTAAATATTTCTTGAGTCTATTAATTTGATTTAATGTATCTTTTTCTTTTTTTATTTCTTTCAAAAGTAAATCTTTTGGAACAGAAGTCACATATTTATTATTATATAAATTTTTTCTAATTATAGACAATAAATTATAAAAATATTGAATTTTATTTTCAATTTTAACAATATTCATATGATTAAAAGAAAATTTTTCCTGATCTAAAGATAAAAAAAACTGATCTGTATCTAATAAAAAAGAAAAAAATGGAACATTTTCAGGTTCTTTTGATACAGGCACTATTTTAGCTAAGTTCGCTAACTTTAATATAATGGGATCATATTCTTTTTCTTTTTCTTTTTTTCTTATAGAAAATAAAACAAGACTTTTTTTATGAGAAATATGATTTTGATTTCTAATATTGCGTATTTTAGATATGATTCCAGTGGCTTTTTCGAAAGATACTAAAACATCATAATCATAAATTTTTTTCTCAGGCCAAGAAGAAATAATTAGAGCCTCTTTTAGTTCTCTTTTTCTAATAAGATTCCAAATTTCTTCTGATATGAAAGGCATATATGGATGCAATAATTTCAGTATATTTTCAAAAAACTTAACAACATTTAAATACACCATTTCTGGTATACATTTACTTCCAGAAATAGGTTTGATAATTTCAAGAAAACTAGAACAAAAATCATACCAAATAAATTTATATAAAATCATTAATGATTCATCCAATCTATACTCTTGGAAAGATTTTTCAAAAATATCCAAAACATAATAAAAACGATTTTTTAACCACTTAATAGCAAGTAAAGAAGAATCAGAAACATATTTATTTTTTGTTACTTTCCAACTTTGAATTAGGCGAAAAGCATTCCATATTTTATTAGAAAAATTTCTTCCTTGTAAACATATTTTTTCTTCAAAATGAAAATCTTTTCCTACACTATTCTTAAGCATTAATCCCATACGAACAGAATCCGCTCCATATTTATTGATTAAATCTATAGGATTCGGAGAATTATTTAATGATTTTGATATTTTATTATTTTCATAATCTCTAACAATGCCAGTGAAATAAACCCTTTTAAAAGGTTTATGATTTTTTAATAAAAAACCAGATATAATCATACGTGCAACCCAAAAAAATAATATATCTGACCCTGTCACTATTTCTTCAGTAGGGTAATAATAAACAATTTCATGATTATGAGGATGATAAATTCCATCAAACACAGATAAAGGTAACAACCAAGAAGAAAACCAAGTATCTAAAACATCCGGATCTTGCCATATATCATGATGACTTAAGTATGGGTTTTTACTTTTAAATCTTGCTTTTTCTAATGCTTTATCTAAATTTTCTGCAACTACAAAATCATTAATTTTTTTACCATAATAATAAACAGGAAGACGATGCCCCCACCATAATTGTCTAGATATATTCCAATCACGAATTTGACTCATCCATTTAAAATAAGTTTTATGAAATTTTTTGGGATAAAATTTAATATCTCCATTTTTTACAGCTTCTATAGCAGGAATAGATATCTTTTGCATTTTTAAAAACCACTGAAGAGATAGTCTTTGTTCAACTACTGATAAAGTACGTTCCGAAAAACCTATTTTATGATTAAATTTTTCTATATTTTTTAGAACTTCCAACTTATTAAGTTCTTCTATGATTTTTTCTCTCACTTCAAAACGATCCATCCCTTGATAATGAAGTCCTTTTTCATTTAAAGTTGCATTTTTATTAAAAATTTCTATGATTTCTAATTTATGTCTATCTGCTATATTTTTATCATGTATATCATGAGCCGGGGTAATTTTTAAACATCCAGTACCAAAACTGGGATCTACATATGAATCTTGTATAATTGGAATATATCTATTTACTATTGGTATTTTAGCGTATTTTCCTTTCAAATGATCATAACGGATATCGTTTGGATGACAACAAATTGCAGTATCACCAAATATAGTTTCAGGACGAGTTGTCGCTACAGTTACATAATTATTTTCTCCTTTTATTCTATATTTTAAATAATAAAGTTTTCCAATATGTTCTTTATAAAAAACTTCTTCATCAGAAAGTGTAGTTTGAGCCTCCGGATCCCAATTAACGACATGATAACCTCTGTATATGTATCCTTTATTATATAAATCTATAAAAACTTTTGTTACAGATTGAGATAATTTTGGACTCATCGTAAATTGAGTACGATTCCAATCACATGAACATCCAAATTTCTTAAGTTGATCAAAAATAATGTTTTTATGCTTATTAGACCATTCCATTACATGATACAAGAATTTTTCTCTTCCTAAAAAAATCTTAGATAACCCTTTTTTTTTTAAGTTATGAACAACTTTTGCTTCTGTCGCAATAGAGGCATGATCTACTCCCGGAATCCAACAAGCATTATATCCTTTCATTCTGAAATGTCTAATTAAAACATCCTGTATAGTATTATTCAGCATATGTCCTATGTGAAGAATTCCAGTTACATTTGGAGGAGGCATTACTATAGCATAAGGAATTCTATCATCTGGATAAGATGAAAAGTGATTTCCTTTCATCCAATAATGATATCTTTTTTTCTCTACGGATTTGTGATCATATTTAATCGGAATATCCATAAATTTAAAATATAAAAAAAATTGAAATAATCATGAAAATAGTTATAATTGCTGCTGTTTCAAAAAATGGATTTATAGGAAAAAATAATCAATTAATGTGGCATTTACCTAATGATTTAAAACGTTTTAAAAACTTAACTACGGGAGAAACAGTTCTTATGGGAAGAAAAACTTTCGAATCTATTGGAAAGATACTTCCGGAAAGAAAAAATATTATACTAACAAAAAATAAAATAAACTTTTTATATTTAAAAAATCAAAAAAATATTAGATTTATTTCTTCTATAAAACAGGTAGAAAATTTTACATATAAAAAAATATTTGTTATAGGAGGAGAAAAAACATATGACTCCATAATTGAAAAAGCACATACTATAGAATTAACACTTGTTCATAAAAAATTTCATGGAGATGCCAAATTTCCAAAAATAGATAAAAAAAAATGGAAAAAAATATATGAATTTATTTATGAAAAAGATAATAATCATTTATTCAACTACAGCTTTATTAGATTTGAAAGAAAAAATAATTTATTCTCTTCTATCTAATTCTTTTTTTATTCGTGCCGCAAGTTCATAACATTCATTGACTACCGCATGATTTAATAAAGCATTCAAATCTTTTTCTGTCATATTTTCTAAATCCTGTTGACTTTTTTCTTTAAAAAAAAGAAGACCACTATTTTCCATTTCCGTTTCAGATGTATCTGTATCATTTTCTTTATCAATAGGGAACCCATTTTCAAAATAAATTCCCGCTTTATCAAAAATTTCTCTTGTTGTATAAATAGGAGCTTGAAATCGTACGGCTAAAGCAACAGCATCTGATGTTTTTGATTCTATTTTATATTCTTTTTTCTCTATTTTCTTTCCTTCTTCTTCTACGTAGTCTCCTTCCAATAAAATATAAGAAAAAAATATTCCATTCAATAATTTATATATAACTACCGCTTTTAATTTAATATGAAATACTTTGGCGAAAGAAAGAAATAAGTCATGTGTGAAAGATCTAGATGGGTCTCTTTTTCCTAAAGCGGAAGCAATAGACTGAGCTTGTAAACTCTCTATAATAATCGGAAGTTTTATTCTTCCAGATTCTTCTTCAAGCAATAAAACATATATACCAGATTGTATTTGACTTAAGGATATTCCCCGTATAGCTAATCTAATAAGTTGATCCATAGGAATATATAAATATAAATTATAATAAATCTAAACATTTTTCCCTCACCCAAATATACTAAATTTGGAAGGTTCTTTTTATCATTTATTGTTCTACTAATAATATAATGAAATTCTTAGTTATATGTAATAATTTTTTTTATATATTTAATAATAATATTTAAAATTTTTATTATGAATACTTCTTTTAGATTTTTGATCCCAACAATTTTCATAGCGTTAGGATTTATTATTTCCTGTAATGATGATATAACTTCTACAGGAGAAGAAGAATCTGGCGTGAATAATAATACATCTGTCCCTGATCCTCCTTCCACCATTGCTTCAACACAACCCTCCTCAGAAACTCCTTCCACAGATTCCACTTCTAATAATACTGAAAACCCTGATAATAATGAATCTTTCAATCTAGATGGTATAGATCCAGAAGATTTATCTAAAAAAATCAAAGAAGCAGAAGAAAAAATAGAAAAATTAGAACTAGAAAATACGAAACATTATGATGAATATTATCAAATGGTAGAAGTTCAAAAAGAAATTTTGGAAGAAATCAAAAGAAAAAAAATGATAATGAGATCTAAACCCGTAGGTTCAGAAGAACAAGTACAAGCTCAAAAAGCTTTTGAAGATGAAAAAAAATATGGAAAAGAAAAATTAAAAGTACTTAAAGATAAAAATATACTTTTGAATAAATTGTCAAGAACAATAACAGAAGCAAGAAATGAAAAAGAAGATTTAGAAAAAAAACAAGAATACTTCTTTAAAAAGCAAAAAGAAAATAAAAATTAAATTCATTGATTTCTTAATTAACGGAAAAGAAAGGATGATCTTTCTTTTCCGTTGTTTTTTTATTTTTATATTTAAAAAAATTGACATATTCTATCTATATTAATAATGTATGATTATGAAAGAAAAGAGTTTTCGTGAAGTTATAGCAGAAGCTATGAGTGAAGAAATGAGAAGAGATGATACTGTTTACCTCATGGGAGAAGAAGTGGCCCAATATAATGGAGCTTACAAAGCATCTAAAGGAATGCTAGAAGAATTTGGTCCTAAAAGAGTTATTGATACTCCTATATCGGAATTAGGATTTTCTGGAATTGGAGTCGGCTCTGCTATGAATGGATGTAGGCCTATTATTGAGTTCATGACTTTTAATTTTTCTTTAGTTGCTATGGATCAAATTATTAATAATGCTGCAAAAATACGTTATATGAGTGGAGGACAATGGAATATTCCCATTGTTTTTAGAGGTCCTACTGGTTCTGCTGGACAATTAGGAGCGACACATTCTCAATCTTTTGAAAGTTGGTATGCAAGTTGTCCTGGATTAAAAGTAGTAATTCCATGTAATCCTTATGATGCAAAAGGTCTTTTAAAATCTGCAATCAGAGATAACAATCCAGTAATTTTTATGGAATCTGAACAAATGTATGGAGATAAAATGATGATTCCAGATGAAGAATATATTCTTCCTATTGGAAAAGCAGATGTAAAAAAAGAAGGAACTGACATTAGTTTAGTATCTTTTGGAAAGATTATGAAATTAGCTTTAAATGTGGCATTTAAATTAGATAAAGAAAACATTAGTGTAGAGGTGATAGATATTCGTAGTATACGTCCATTAGATTATGATTCCATTTTATTTTCAGTACAAAAAACTAATCGTTTAGTAATTTTGGAAGAATCATGGCCTTTTTCATCTATCGCTTCTGAAATTTCATATTTTATACAAAAAAAAGCATTTGATTATCTTGATGCTCCTGTTAATAAAATATCTTTATTAGATACTCCTGCTCCTTATGCTTCGAATTTAGTAAATACCTGGTATCCTAATGAAGAAAAAATAATCAATGCTATAAAAAAAACTCTTTATATCCAATAAATCAATAAACAGCTTGAACAATTTTGTAAATATTTTCTGGTCTATCCATAGTATAATAGTGAATTACTTCTACACCAGAATTTTTTAGCTCCTTAGATTGATGAATCGCCCATTCAATTCCAATATGGAATACATTTTTTTTATCTTTAGCTTTTTCCACTTCTTTTACTAATTCATGAGGAATATTTAAATAAAAACGAGATGGTAAGCCGTTTAATTGTTTTTTAGAAGAAATAGGTTTAATACCAGGTATAATAGGAACGGAAATTCCTTCTGATCTACATTTTTTTACAAAAGTAAAAAATTTTTTATTATCAAAAAACATTTGAGTCACAATATAATCAGCTCCTGCTTCTACTTTTTTTTTCAAAAAAAATAAATCACTTTCTATGTTTGGAGCTTCTAAATGTTTTTCTGGGTATCCTGCCACTCCAATACAAAAATCAAATAATGTAGATTTTTTTTTCTCAACAAAAGTTTTATCAATATATTTTCCAAGATTCAAATCTTGAACTTGTTTCACGAGTTCAATTGCATATTCGTGCCCATCTTTTTGTGCAAAAAAACTTTTCTCAGATTTTAGAGGATCTCCTCTAAGCACCAAAACGTTATCTATTCCCAAGAAATTTAGATCTATTAAAGCATTTTCTGTCATTTGTTTACTAAATCCTCCACAAATTAGATGAGGGACGGCGTCTACTCCATATTTATTCATAATCGCAGCACAAATACCTACGGTTCCTGGACGTCTTGAAATTTTTCTTCTCTGTAAAAGTCCATTATCTTTTTCTACATAAATGAATTCTTCACGATGATAAGTCACATCAATAAAAGGTGGACGAAATTCCATCAATGGATCTAAAGTAGAAAATATATCTTTAATATCACGTCCTCTTAATGGAGGTAATATTTCAAAAGAAAATAAACTTTTTTTTGCTTTAGCTATATGCTCAGTCACTTTCATAACGTAAAAATTATTATTTAATATGATCAAATTTTGTATAAGGAACTAAAACTTTAGGAATATTAATTCTATTTTCAGTTTGATTATTTTCTAATAAAGCAGCTATAATTCGTGGTAAAGCTAAAGCACTTCCATTAAGAGTATGGCACAATTCTATGTTTCCTGTAATATTCTTATATCTAAGATGTAATCTATTAGATTGAAAATTAGTACAATTTGATATTGAACTTACTTCTAGCCATTTTTTTTGTGCCATAGAATAAACTTCAAAATCATAAGTTATAGCAGAAGAAAATCCAAGATCTGGACCATTTAAACGAATAAGACGAAAGGGTAAATTTAAAGATTTTAAAATATTTTTTACATGTAAAATCATTTCATTCATAGAAAAAAAAGAAGAATCTGGTGTGGTTATTTGAATAATTTCTACTTTTTCAAACTGATGTAACCTATTTAACCCTCTAACTTTTGCTCCATAAGAACCAGCTTCCCTTCTAAAACAAGAAGTATAAGTAGTGGCTTTAATAGGAAGCTCTAAATCAGTAAGAATTCTATTTCTATAACAATTCATAATAGGAATCTCTCCAGTAGGGATCAAATAAAAGTTATCTTTTTCTATAAAATACATTTGATTCTCTTTATCCGGAATTTGTCCTGTAGCATATCCAGATTTTTCATTAATAATATAAGGCAAACTATATTCTTGATATGAAGCTTGTATGTTTTGATCTAAAAAATACTGTATTAAACTTCTTTGTAATTTAGCTCCTTTTCCCATATAAACTGTAAAACCGGAACCACATATTTTGGTTCCTAAATTTGAATCGAATAAACAAAATTTTTTCGATAATTCCCAATGAGGTAAAGGATTTAGAATGGAACAATGAATTTCTCCTTCTTGATAAATAATATCAGGAATTTCAGAATTTTTTTTAACTTTTTCATCAGGAATATTAGGAATTTTATTTAATTTACTTTCTAAAATTTTAGAAATTTTTTCCAATCGAATATGAATCTTTTTTCTTTCTTCTTTTAGAAAAATGGATTTCTCTTTTAAATATTTTATTTGAGAAATATCATTATATGAAATCAAAATTCGACCTATTTTTTTTGAAATTAAATTTTCTTTTTCCAATATTTTATTGAAAACATTTTGAGCTATTTTTTTTTTTTCGTCTAAAATTAATATTTCATCTATTAGATGTAATTTTTGAAAATTACGTTTTTCTAATCCCAATAAAATTTTTACTTTATTTTTTCGTATAAAAGAGGTTTGAAGCATATGATATGAAAAACTATAATCGTAATTTACCATACGTTTTTATCATAGACAAGATACAAATAATATTTTCTATATTTGCATTATGCAAATGCATAAATTTTTTTCAAAAAAAAAATTTGATCAATATTTCTTAAAAGATCAGAATATAGCCAAAAAAATCGTAAATCATCTTTCTTTTGAAAACTACAATACAGTAGTAGAAGTTGGCCCAGGATTAGGAATATTGACTCGATATTTGTTAACTAATCCATACAATCATGTTTTTTTGATAGAAATTGATGAAGAACTAATTTATTTTTTAAAAAAAAATTTTCCGATTTCTAAAAATCAAATTATTCATAGAGATTTTTTAAAATGGAACCCTGAAGAAATTAGATTACAAAATTTCGCAATTATTGGTAATTTTCCATATAAAATTTCTTCTCAAATATTATTTCATATATTAAGATATAATCAATATATTCCAGAATGCGTTGGCATGTTTCAAAAAGAAGTTGCAAAACGAATTACATCTCATCAGGGTAATAAAACTTATGGAATTTTATCAGTTTTAGTTCAAACATTTTATGATGTAAAATATCTTTTTACTGTAAAAGAAAAAGTATTTTTTCCTATACCCAATGTTCAGTCTGCAGTAATCTCTTTAAAAAGAAAAAATGATCCCATTTACTGTAATAAAAATATGTTGTTTCAATGTGTTAAAATTGCTTTTAATCAAAGAAGGAAAAAATTAAAAAATTCTTTACAATTATTCAACCATATTCCAAATTTTTACGAAATACCATTTTTAAACAAAAGAGCAGAAGAATTATCTGTAAAAGAATTTCTTCAATTAACAAAAGAAATAGAAATTAGGAAATGATCACTAAATTATTAGATGGAAATTTGTTAGCTAAAGAAATCAGAAATGAAATATCCAAGATTTTAGAAAAAGAAATGCTAAACAAAAATAAACGGGTTCCTCATCTTGGTATTATTTTAACAGGAAATAATAGTTCTAGCATAACATATGTTAATAACAAAATAAAAGAGTGCAAAAATATTGGAATTGAATATTCTTTAATACATTTACCTATAAATACTTTAGAAAAGAAATTATTAGAAGAAATAAAAAAAATGAACCAAAATCCATATATAGATGGTTTTATAGTACAGTTACCTTTAGAAAAGCATATGAATCAAGATAAAATAATTTTATCTATCAATCCTAAAAAAGATGTGGATGGATTTCATCCTGAAAATTTTGGAAAAATGGCTTTGGATATGAATGCTTTCTTTCCTGCTACAGCATTAGGAATATTAACTCTTTTAGAAAGATATAAAATAGAAATATCTGGAAAACATACTGTAATAATTGGTCGAAGTAGAATAGTGGGAAGACCAATTAGCATACTTATGAGTAGAAAAAGTAATCCTGGGAATGGGACGGTTACACTTACTCATAGTAAAACTAAAAGTATAGAATATTATACTAAACAAGCTGATATTATTATAGCAGCAGTAGGAATTCCAGGATTTCTTAAAGGAAAAATGATTAAAAAAGGAGCCATAGTTATAGATGTAGGGATACACAATTATGAAAAAAAAATATTAGGAGATGTTGATTTTTATAGTGTTTATGGAAAAGCTTCATACCTTACTCCTGTTCCAGGAGGAATAGGACCTATGACTCGTGTTATGTTACTTAAAAACACCTTAACTGCAGCGTTAAATAACAGATAGAGTAAAAATAGATGGAGACAGATACATGAAAGAAATTAGTTATCCTATAAAAGAATCATTTTATTCTATTCAGGGAGAAGGTCATTATTATGGTATAGCTGCATATTTTATTCGTTTTGAAGGATGCAATATTAAATGTCATTGGTGCGATACTAAAGAAAGTTGGAAAATCAAAAGGGAGGATTTTATTTCTATTCATAGAATTATTGCTAATATAAACAATTATCAAGTAAAAACTGTTATAATTACTGGAGGAGAGCCTGCTATGTGGAATTTATCGCCTTTAATAAAAAAACTTAAAAAAAAAGGGTATCGTGTTCATATTGAGACTTCAGGGGCTTATCCTATAAAAGAAAAATATATGGATTGGATTACAATTTCTCCCAAAAAAACAAAACTTCCTTTACAAGAAAATTATAAAAAAGTTAACGAGTTAAAAATCGTTATATCGAATGATAATGACTTTTTGTTTGCTGAAGAACAAGCCACTTATATTAAGTCTACTAATTGTTTCTTATTTTTACAACCTGAATGGGGGAATATTTTTAGTATTCTTCCAAAAATAATTTCTTATATAAAAAAAAACCCTAAATGGAGAATATCTCTTCAAATTCATAAAATGTTAAAAATCCCTTAAGATTAAGATTTTGAATGTCTATTTTCCAAAATATCAATAACATCTTGTATTTCAACTTCCTTTTTTTTTAAAAGAATTAGATAATGAAAAAGTAAATCTGCAGACTCATTTAAAAATAAACTTTTATTATTATCTTTAGATTCAATGATAAGTTCCACGGCTTCTTCTCCTAATTTTTGAGATATTCTATTTATTCCTTTTTTTAATAATTGATATATATAAGAATTTTCTTGTTTTTTTTTCATTCTATCCGATATTATATTTTCCAAATGAAATAGAAAATTCTTATTGTTCATTTCTTTCCAACATGTATCTGATCCTTTATGACAAATAGGACCTGCTGGTCTTGCTTTAATCAATAATGTATCTTCGTCGCAATCTACTAATATATCTTGAATAAAAAGATAATTTTTGCTAATTTCACCTTTAGTCCATAATCTTTGTTTCGATCTGCTATAAAAAGTCACTTTTTTTTCATCAATACTCTTTTTATAAGCTTCTTGATTCATATAACCTAACATTAATACCTTATCTGTTTTTGAATCTTGAACAATCGCGGGGATCAAACCTTTTTTAAAATTTATCATTTTTTTGTATTTTCAGTCTTTTATCTTACAGGTATATGAAGTTGATTTAAATAATATTTTAGTTTTGGAATTTCTATTTCCCTGTAATGAAATATACTGGCAGCTAAAGCTGCATCGGCTTTTCCTTCTTCAAATATTTTATAAAAATCTTCTAATTTTCCAGCTCCACCTGAAGCGATTACGGGGGTGGAAATATTCTCGGATATTTGTTTAGTAATATCTAATGCGAATCCATTTTTTGTTCCGTCATGATTCATTGAAGTTAATAATATCTCTCCTGCTCCTCTGTTAGTTCCTTCTTTAGCCCAATCTAGTGTTCTAGTTTGAGTTGAAATTCTTCCTCCATTTAAATATACCCACCATTCATTTTCTTCATATTTAGTATCAATAGCTAGAACAATGCATTGACTTCCGAATCTTTTAGAAAGTTTTTCTAAAAGATTCGGGTTTTTAAAAGCAGCAGTATTAATAGATATTTTATCTGCTCCTGCATTTAACAAGAGTTCAACGTCTTTTTCCTCTTTAATTCCTCCACCAACCGTAAAAGGAATATTAATATGACGGGCTATATCTTTTACTAAGCTAATTAGTGTTTTACGTTTTTCATTTGTGGCTGTAATATCCAAAAATATTAATTCATCTGCTTCTTGTTTTGTATACCAACAAACTAGTTTTATCGGATCCCCAGCATCTTTTAAATGCTCGAAATTCACTCCTTTTACTGTTCTTCCATTTTTTATGTCTAAACAAGGTATGATACGTTTAGCTAACATCTTTAATTCTTATTATTCTTTTTTTTCTCCCAATTTTGAAGATGGGATAATGATATTTTATTTTCATATATTGCTTTTCCAATAATGACCCCACTACAACCCAAATTAAATAATTTGTTGACATCATCCATATTACTAATACCTCCACTTGCTATGAATTCAATATTTGGAAATTTTTCAATAACTTTTTTATATAAAAGAAAAGAAGGCCCTGATAGTACTCCATCTTTAGATATATCTGTACAAAAAATTTTTTTAATTCCATGATTGCTTTTTTCTTGTAAAAAATCCCAAAAAGGAAAATCACTCAATTTAGTCCATCCATGGGTTGCTATTTTATTATTTTTAATGTCTATCCCTAATAAGATTTTATCTCCACCATAAGTATCAATCCATTTTTTTAAAAGAAAAGGTTTTTGAACAGCAATACTACCCACAGTAGCGATATGTCCTCCGTTTTCAAACACAGTTTGAATATCTTTTTCAGAATGAATCCCTCCTCCAAAATCTATAATTAGATGTGTATTTTTTGCGATTTTTTCTAAAATTTTCCAATGAACTACTTTTCCTTTTCTTGCTCCATCTAAATCTACTAAATGTAGTCGAGATATTCCATTATTCTCCAGTAGTAAAGCTATTTCTAATGGATCTTTATTATAAATTTTTTTTCTTTTAAAATCCCCTTGTATTAAGCGAACACATTTACCGTCAATTAAATCTATAGCTACTATAATATCCATTGTCATAAATTTATAATCGAATAAAGTTTTCTAATATTTTATGTCCTACATAGGAAGATTTTTCGGGATGAAATTGTACTGCATAAAAATTATTTTTTTGAAGCGCCGCACTGTAAGTGACTATATACTCTGTTTTTGCTGTTGTATATTTTCCTAAAGGGACATAATAACTATGAACAAAATATTGATAACTTCCATTTGGAATATTTTCAAATAAAGATCCTTTCAATTTATGAATAGTATTCCAACCTATTTGAGGAACTTTTTCATTTTTATTGCTAGATTGAAATTTTTTTACTAATAAATCAAAAATCCCTATACATGTAGTGCTACTTTCTTCTGAAGACTTACAAAGTAATTGCATGCCTAAACATATTCCTAATACAGGTTGTTTTAATTTTGATAAAAGTAAATCCAATTTTTTTTCTTTTAAATATTTCATAGCGCAATTAGCTTCTCCAACACCAGGTAAAATAATTTTTTCTGCATTTTGAATCGATTCTTTGGAATCTGTAACTATAGCTTGTACTCCTATTCTTTCTAAAGAAAAAAGAACCGATTGTACATTTCCCGCAGGATATTTTATGATAATCGTTTTCATAATATTTTAAAATTTTTACAAAATACCTTTAGTACTAGGTATTTTAGTATTAGTATAAGAATCTTTTTGTATTGCCATTTTAATAGCTCTTCCAAAACATTTAAAAATAGATTCTATTTTATGATGATCATTTTTTCCTATCGCGTGAATATGTAAATTACATTTAGCAGATGAAGAAAAAGATTTAAAAAAATGGAAAAACATTTCAGTAGAAATTTTTCCTATTTTTTCCCTGAAAAATTTTGCCTTCCAGAATAGTTGACTTCTTCCTCCAAGATCTAATGCAATTGTAGCTAAACTATCATCCATAGGAAGAGAATAAAAGCCATACCGTTCTATTCCTTTTTTACTTTCCAAAGCTTGATGAAAAATTTCTCCTAGAGCAATCCCTGTATCTTCTATAGTATGGTGATCATCTACATAAAGATCTCCTTTTGTTTGAATATTTAAATCAATATAACTATGAAATGCTATTTGTTGCAAAAGATGATCAAAAAATCCAAGTCCTGTTTGAATATGAGATCTTCCTTTTCCATAAAGAAAAATAGTAATTTTAACATTTGTTTCTAATGTAATTCTTTGATGAACAAATTTTTTCGTTTTTATTGACGATAAATATTCATAAATTTTTTCCCAACTATCAGTTTTTAAAGATATTGTTTTTTTTAAATCTTTTTCTTCAATATTATAATAGTAATCTTTTTCTTCTTTTGTTAGATCTTTATAATGGTTATTTTCTTTTATCCATATAGATTTGCATCCTAAATTTTTAGCAAATAAAACATCTGTTAATCTATCTCCAATTACAAAAGATTTAGAAATATCATAATAATTTGATTTTAAATAATTTGATACCATTCCTATTCCAGGTTTTCTATTTGGAGATTTTTCTTTTGGAAAAGTTTTATCTATATGTACAGAAGTAAAATGAATTTCCTCAGTTTTTAAAATATTTAGTATATGATTATGTATAGGCCAAAAAATTTTATCAGGAAACTGATCAGTTCCCAACCCATCTTGATTAGATATCATAACTAAATCATAATTCAATTCTTGTACGATTTTTGACAAAAAAAAGATAACTTTTGGATAAAAATTGATTTTATCAATAGAATCGATTTGATAAGTAGGAGGATTTTCTTGTATAATGGTCCCATCTCTATCAATAAACAATATTTTTTTCATTACATTTTTATTTTTTGAATGGAGTATTTTAGAATTTGATTTATTAAATACTCATTTTCTTCATGAGTTCCTACTGTAATTCTTAAACAATTATTACATAAAATGATTTTTGAACGATCTCTTACAAAAATTTTTCTTTTCATTAGATATTGATAAAGATTTTTTGAAGAAAAATTTATTTTTGCTAATAAAAAATTAGCGGAACTAGGGTATACTTTTTGTATAATAGGAATTTTTCTTAAAGCTTCTTGCATATATTCTCTTTCTGAAAGAATATTTTTTAAATGAAAAAAAAATAAATCTCTATTTTCTAAAGCTTTAATAGTTATTTCTTGAGAAAGAATACTGATATTATATGGATGTTTTACTTTATTCATCCATTGAATAATATTTTCAGAAGCAATAGCGATTCCTATTCTTAATCCTGCTAATCCCCAGGATTTTGAAAGTGTTTGTATAATAATTAAATTTGGATATTTATTAATTTCTATTGATAAAGATTTTTGATTTGAAAAATCTATATATGCCTCATCTAAAACAACAATTCCTGTAAATTTCTTTGTTATATTCTCTATATCTTCTCTTTTGAGATCATTTCCAGTAGGATTATTTGGAGAACAAATAAAAATAATTTTACTATTCGGATTTACAACTTTTTCTATTTTATCCAAATTTAATTGATAATTTTCCTCTGTAAGGAAAATTTTAATTATGTCCACTCCATGAATTTTTCCACTTACTTCATACATACCATAAGTAGGAGGAAAAATAATAGCATGATCTACTTCTGGACGAGAAAAAATACGATAAACTAAATCAATAATTTCGTCACTTCCATTTCCCAAAAATATTTGGGATGGAGAAACATTTTTTAAATCTGATATTTTTTCTTTCAATTCTTTTTGCAAAGGATCCGGATATCTGTTATAAGAATTTAGAAACGATAAAGGAGAACCGAAAGAATTTTCATTAGCATCTAAGAAAATAGAATTTTTTTCTTCATGATGTTCTGTTCTAGCAGATATATAAGGGGCCAGATTTAAAATATTCTCTCTGATTAGAGAATTTAAATTAAACTTATTCATGTATTAACATTTAAAACTCATTTTTTAACCGAATATTAATAGATTTTTTATGTGCAAGCAAACCTTCTTCAGAAGACAAAACACTGATACATTCTGATAAATTTTTCAATCCTTTCTTAGATATTTTTTGGAAAGTTACTTTTTTTACAAAACTATCTATAGATACTCCACTATAAGATTTAGCATAACCATAGGTAGGAAGTACATGATTCGTTCCAGAAGCATAATCTCCTGCACTAACTGGAGAGTAATTTCCTAAAAAAACAGATCCAGCGTTAATTACTTTTTCAGACCAATAAGAAGCATTTTTACAATTTATAATCAAATGTTCTGGTGCAACTTGATTGATTAGAGTCAAGCATTCATCTAAAGATGTCAGAACAATTATTTTGCTTTTTTTCAGAGATTTTTCCACAATATCTTGTTTATTAGAAATATCTAAAAATTGTTTTTTTAATTCTATTTTAACTTCTTCTATCCAAGACTTATTATTTGGGGTTATCAAAATAATATAACTTTCTGGATCATGTTCAGATTGAGATAATAAATCTGCTGCCACATATTCTGGATTTGCTGTTTCATCAGCCATAATAGCTACTTCTGAAGGCCCAGCAGGCATATCTATAGATACAATTCCTTTTTGAGATACAATTTGTTTAGCTATCGTAACATAAGAATTTCCCGGACCAAATATTTTATATACAGAAGGAATGCTTTCTGTTCCATAAGCCATAGCTGCAATAGCTTGGGCTCCTCCTACTTTATATATACGTGTAATACCTACATATTTAGCTGTATATAAAATTGCCGGATGAATTTCTCCATTTTTATTTGGGGGACTACATAATATAATGTTTTTACATCCTGATAATTTTCCAGGAATTCCTAACATTAATACAGTGGACAATAAAGGGGCTGACCCTCCTGGAATATAAAAACCAATTTTTTCGATTGGAATAATTTTTCTCCAACAATAAACTCCTTTTGAAATTTCTATTGTAGGTTCCTCATGCATTTGTTTTTGATGAAAGCATTTTATATTCTGATATGCAATCTCAATAGATTTTTTTAATCTATTTGAAATTTTCATATAAGCACGATTAAGATCTTCTTCTGTTACTTGAATATGTTTTATGTCTGCGTGATCATATTTTCTTGTATAAGCTTTTAAAGATATATCTCCATAAGTTCTAACATTATCAATAATAGGAAGTACTAATTTTTTTAAATGATAAATGTTTTGTTCGCTTCGATTCGAAATAGATTTACATATTTCGGATGTAGGATGAATATATACTTGAATCATATCCATATTTCTATTTTATAGTATAATTTTTTCTATAGGAAGTACTAATATATCTTGTGCTCCAAGTGCTTTTAAGTTTTCTATTATTCCCCAAAAATCATTTTCATTGACAACGGAATGTACAGAACTACATTCTGAATTAGCTAAAGGAAGAACAACTGGACTTTTAATCCCTGGAAGATAAGATATTATTTTTTCTAATTTTTCATTGGGAACGTTTAATAGAATATATTTGTTATTTTTAGCTTTTTTTACAGCTCTAATTCGAAATAACAATTTTTCCATTATAATGTTTTGCGGAGATCCTAAATGTAGGTGTGAAGCTAATACCGCTTCAGATTGAAGAACCGTTTCTACTTCTTTTAATCCGTTCATAAAAAGTGTCGATCCACTGCTCACTAAATCACATATACAATCGGCTAATCCTATACCAGGAGCAATTTCTACGGCTCCAGATATTTCATGAATTTCTGCATTTATATATCTTTTTTCGAAAAATCCTCTAACCAAAAAAGGATAACTTGTCGCAATACGTTTTCCATCCAAATCATTAATATTATTATAACCTAAAGACTTAGGAACAGCTATAGAAAGTCTGCATTTTCCAAATCCCAAAGATTCTTTGATTCTTATCCTTTTTCTCTTTTCCAAAAGAACATTTTTTCCCACTATTCCTATATCAGCTACTCCATCTTCTAAATATTGAGGAATATCATCGTCTCTAAGAAAAAGTATTTCCAGTGGAAAATTAAGTGCCGTTGTTTTTAACTTATCTATCCCAATATTAACTTCAATGCTGCAATCTTTCAGTAATTTTATAGAATCGTCATAAAGACGTCCCGATTTTTGAATTGCTATTTTAAGTTTATCCATAATCCAATGCAGGAAAAAATAATAAAAGCTTACTCTTGTAAGCTTTTTATTTTAGTTTCAGTAAATCAAATTAATGCATTTTAATGCATCACGGCAAATATAATAACTATTTTGAATATTTTATAATTAACCTACATAACTTAATCTACTTTTTAAATAGAAATTTGAAATAATGAAAATTATCAGTTATAATATAAATGGAATTCGATCTGGAATTAATAAAGGGTTATCTGATTGGATTGAAACAAATCAACCTGATATTTTATGTTTACAGGAAATAAAAGCTTTTCCAGAACAAATAAATACAAGCATTTTCGATAACTTAGGTTATAATCATTACTGGTTCCCTTCAAAAAGAAAAGGATATAGTGGGGTAGGTATTTTATGTAAAAAAAAACCTATTCATGTAGAATACGGAATAGGATTAAATCCTATTGATGAAGAAGGAAGAGTATTACGTATAGATCTAAAAAATATGTCAATAATTAGTCTTTATATTCCTTCAGGAAATGATATGATGAAAAGATTGAATTTTAAATTTTTTTTTATGAAAAATTTTTTCTTACATGTAAAAAAAATACAAAATAAATTAAATAACCTCATTATTTGTGGAGATTATAATATTTGTCACCATGAAATAGATATTTATGATCCTATTCGAAATAAAAAAAATTCAGGTTTCTTACCGGAAGAAAGAAAGTGGATAACTCATTTTTTAAATTTAGGATTTATAGACAGTTTTAGAAATTTTGTTCAAGAAGCCCATCATTACAGTTGGTGGAGTTATCGTTATAACGCTAGAAAAAATAATAAAGGATGGAGAATCGATTATATCATGGTTAGTGATTCCTTAAAACAAGAAATAAAAAACGCTTACCTAATGCCTGAGGTAAAGTATTCCGATCATTGTCCTGTTGTGCTTGAAATTTTTCAAAATAAATCAATGACCTGACTGGGATTCGAACCCAGGACCCTTACATTAAAAGTGTAATGCTCTACCAGCTGAGCTATCAGGTCTTTTATTTTATTGTTATTGTATGATATAAAGTCATTAATTTAAGCAAATATACTATAATTTTTATGTGTTTATGAAAATTTCTTTGATTGGATACATGGGATGCGGAAAAACTACTGTTGGAGAAAGACTCTCTAAAAAGTTAAATTTGAATTTTTATGATTTAGATGCTCTTCTTGTTGAAAGTAAAAAAGATTCTATTTGGAATCTTTTTAAAACAGAAGGGGAACCTTCTTTTAGAAAAAGAGAACATTCTATGTTAAAAAAAATTTTGAAAGAAAAAAACAAATACGTTTTTTCAGTTGGAGGAGGGACTCCTTGTTTTTATAATAATATTTATTTATTAAACAAATATTCAAATACATTTTATTTAAAAACGGATAGTTATACTTTATTTAAAAGATTATTTTTAGAAAGGAATACAAGACCTTTAATTTCCCATTTATCTAAAAATGAATTATTTAGGTTTATTATAAAGCATTTATCTGAAAGAACATATTTTTACGAGAAATCCTTAGAAAGGATAAATGTATGTGGGAAATCCAAAGACGATATAGTTCAAGAAATCGTTAAATATATATATTAGCTGAAATAATCATGGAAAAAATATCATCTAATCATTTAAAAAAATATTTTTCGTTTAATTCGAAAAAAAAAGTATGTGTGGCTGTAAGTGGAGGAGTAGATAGTATGGTACTTATCAATTTGTTAGTTGATATTCCTGAAATTGAATCAGAAGTCGCACATTGTAATTTTTCTTTAAGAAATCAAGAATCTAATGAAGATGAAATTTTTATAAGAAATTTCTGTTCTGAAAAAAATATAAAATTTCATGTAAAAAAATTTGATACTTTAAGTTTTTCTAAAAAACATAAGTTATCTATACAAATGTCCGCTAGAAAACTTAGGTATGATTGGTTCACAGAATTATTAAAAAAAAATTTATACGAATATATAGTATTAGGACACCATTTTGATGATTCTATAGAAACTTTTTTTATAAATATTTTTAGAGGGACTGGTCTTAAGGGATTGTTAGGAATTCCTAAAAAAAACGAAAAATTTGTTCGTCCTCTTTCTAATTTCACTAAAAAAGAAATTTTGGCTTATGCAAAAATAAAAAATATAAAATGGAGATATGATCGTAGCAATCGAAATCTTAAATATTTAAGAAATAAAATTCGTTCAGTTTTATCTACATTTTATTCTTTTTCGTTTTCCTTTCGAAAAGGGTTAAAAAAAACTATAAATCATCTTCATGATGAAAATTTTTTAATAGAAAGAAAAATAGAAGAAGTACGTAAAGAAATTACAATAGAAAAAAAAGATTATCCATTCTTTTGGAAAATAGAATGTAAAAAAATAAAAAAATTACAACCTTTGTCTTTTTATTTGTTTAAATTATTTTCTCCATATGGATTTAATGATATCCAAAGTATGAAATATCTTATTGATGCACAATCTGGGAAACAACTTATATCCAAAATTTATCGTATTATTAAAAGTAGAAATAATTGGATTATAGTTTCTCATAAATTATTATCAGAAAATAAAAATAAGACTTATATGATTCCGAATCTAAAAATTCTTAAAAAAAAGAAAATGTTTTTACCTGTTGATATAAACTTTTCTTACAATCCAGAAAGAGAAATTAGTAAAGACATGTTACTTATGGATTTTGAAAAAATTCAATTTCCATTGTTATTAAGAACATGGAGGAAAGGAGATTTTTTTTATCCTTTTAAAATGAAAGGGAAAAAAAAATTAAGCAAATATTATAAGGAAAAAAAATTTTCTCTTTTGGAAAAAGAACACACATGGTTATTAATTAATGGGAATGGATATATCATTTTAATTATAGGAAATCGTTTAGATGATAGATTCAAAGTTACGGAAAATACAAAAAAAATATTAGGGATACAAATATAATTTATTTATTATCTGTTCATTTTACAATTTCAATTAGTATTTTTTAATTTTAATTTTGAAAAGAATTAGTTGTTCTATTTATTTATGAAAGTACACAATTTCAATGCAGGCCCTTCTGTTCTACCGAAAGAAGTTGTTAGAAAAACAGCTCAATCTGTAATTAATTTTAATAGTACCGGATTATCGTTACTTGAGATTTCTCATAGAAGTATAGATTTTTTAGAAATAATCGAAAAAGCTACTCTTTTAGTAAGACGTGTTATGAATTTAAATGATGATTATGCTATTTTGTTTCTTCAAGGAGGGGCCACATTACAATTTTCAATGGTTCCATTCAATTTAATGAACCGAAAAGCAGCTTACTTAGATACAGGATTTTGGGCCCATAACGCTATTAAGGAAGCTAAAAAATTTGGAGAAGTAAAAGTTTTATTTTCTGGTAAAAATAAAAACTATACATATATATCAAAAAATTATCATATACCATGTGATATGGATTATTTTCATTGTACATCTAACAATACAATTGTTGGAACACAAATGAAAATATTTCCTAAAACATCATCTATTCCAATAGTTTGTGATATGTCTTCTGATATTTTTAGCAGAAAATTAGATTTTTGTCAATTCAGTTTAATATATGCTTCAGCACAAAAAAATGTAAGTTCAGCAGGAATGACTATTGTAATTTTGAAAAAAAATATTTTAGGAAAATTAAAAAAAGATATTCCTTCTTATATGGATTATAAAATTCATATACAAAATAATAGCATATTAAATACTCCAAATGTTTTCTCTATTTATACTTCTATGTTGACTTTGAAATGGATAGAAAATCAAGGGGGACTTTCCATTTTAGAAAAAAAAAACCAGTATAAAGCTAAATTATTATATGATGAAATAGATCAAAATAATTTATTTGAAAATAAGATACATAAAAAAAATCGCTCTAATATGAATGTTACTTTTTTCTTAAAAGAAAAGAATTTAGAAAAAGAATTTAATAAAATGTGGAAAAAAGAAAATATTGTAGGACTAGATGGGCATAGACATTTAGGTGGATATCGTGCCAGTATATATAATGCCCTCCCATTAGAAAGTGTTCTATTTCTCATTGAGATTATGAAAGAATTTGAAAGAAAATTTTCATAATGAATCGCAACATAGAAGATAGATTTTTTTTTATAAAAAAAATGATACCAAAAAATGTAAAAATTTTGGCAGTTTCTAAAAATCAAGATACTTCTTACATAGAAAAATTATATAAAATAGGACATAGAGATTTTGGAGAAAATTATATTCAAGAAATGGTGAAAAAATATAAAAAATTACCCAAAGATATTCGATGGCATATGATTGGTAGAATACAAAGTAATAAATTAAAATATATAATCCCTTTTATTCATTTAATTCACAGTGTTCAAAATTTAAAACAAATTAGTATAATAAATAAAATGGCATTTAAATATAATAAGATTATACACTGTCTTTTGCAAATAAAAATTTGTAATGAAAAAAATAAATCAGGGATCACACATCAGGAAGCTTCCAAAATATTGGAGAACAAAACTTATAAAAAAATGAAAAATGTTAAAATAATAGGAATAATGGGTCTCGCCTCTTTTCAAGAATTAGAAAAAATTCATAACGAATTTTCATATTTACGTGAGTTATATAATGAATATCAAAATAAATACAGACATTATATCCTTTCTATGGGAATGAGCAGAGATTATAATATAGCTATAAAATATGGAACTACAATAGTTCGATTAGGGACTCTAATTTTTGGTGATCGAAAAAAAATTATCTAATAGATTTTATATATTTTTTAATACTTTCTTCCAATTTATCATTATCTAATGATTGAATAAAAGAACTTCCAATAATTCCTCCATTAGCATATTTACATGATAAATCAAAGGTTTTTTTATCTTTTATTCCAAACCCAATCAATTTTGGAATGCTGATAGATAATTTTTTAATATGTTTAAAAAACGATATTTGTTCTTTTCCAAAAGCATTAACACTACCTGTAGTAGAATTAGAAGAAACTATATATAAAAATCCATCACTTATTTTACTTAACCAAGATATTCTGGATGAATCGGTTTTTGGAGTAATTAAAAATATCATAGATAACAAATATTTTTTAAATATATGTTGATATTTATGCAAAAAAATATCTACCGGAAGATCCGGTAAAATTAATCCGGAAACACCAGATTCTTTACATCTTTTTAAAAATTTATTTTTTCCAAATTGATAAAATTGATTGTAATACCCCATAAGAATAATAGGAATTTTTATTTTTTCTTTTAATTTTTCTATTTGATCAAATAATAAAGAGATATTCATTCCATTTTTCAATGAACTTTGATTACTTTTTTGAATAATTATTCCATCAGATAAAGGATCAGAATAGGGGATCCCTATCTCAATTAAATCTACAGAAAGATCTTGCAAAATTTGTATTATTTTACCTGTGCTATTTAAATAAGGAAATCCTGCCGTAAAATAAATACATAATATATCTTTATTTTTATTTCTAAATAAATTATGAATTTGATTCATCATTTGAGAATTTAACAAAAAATTTATTGTAAACATCAATATCTTTATCTCCTCTTCCAGATAAAGTTACAATTATTATATCCTCTTTTTTAAAAGGTATTTTTTTTAATGCAGCTAATGCATGAGCGCTTTCTAAAGCAGGTATAATACCTTCTGATCTTGTTAATTCATATCCAGCCTGTAAAGCTTCTTCATCTGTAGAATGTAAAAAATTTACACGTTTTTTTACGAAAAGATTAGCAAACATAGGTCCAATTCCTGGATAATCTAACCCTGGAGATATAGAATGAGCGGGAAGAACTTGACCGTCTTGATCCTGTAAAATAAATGTCATACTTCCATGTAATATCCCTTTAGATCCACAATGAATAGACGCTGCTGTTTTTTTTGTCGTTATACCTAATCCAGAAGCTTCTACGGCGACAAGATTAACAGAATCATTATCCAGAAAATGATAAAAAGATCCCGCTGCATTGCTTCCTCCTCCTATACTAGCCACTACATAATTAGGAAAATAAGATCCTTCCATTTCTTGTAATTGTATTTTAACTTCTTCACTTATAATAGACTGAATATCTGCAACCATTTGAGGATAAGGATGAGGTCCCACTGTAGATCCAATTAAATAATAACTTTCCGGATGATTTATCCAATAACGAATAGCTTCATTAACAGCATCTTTAAGAGTTTTATTTCCACTAAAAACCGGAATTACTTCAGCACCAAGAGACTTCATTCTGATTACATTACTATACTGACGTTGTATATCAGTTTCTCCCATAAAAATTACACATTTTAAATCCATTAATGCACAAATGGTAGCTGTTGCTACTCCATGTTGTCCAGCTCCTGTTTCTGCAACAATTTTCTTTTTTCCTAATTTTTTTGCGAGTAAAGCTTGACCTATAGCATTATTAATTTTATGCGATCCTGTATGATTAAGATCTTCTCTTTTAAGATAAATTTTAGCATGATATTGATTTGAATATTTTTCGCAAAAAAATAAAGGAGTAGGTCTTCCTACATAATTTTTTAGCAATTTTTTATATATTTTTTGATATTCATAACTTGTAATAAGTTTTTTATATTTATATTGTAGTTCCGTTATATTATAATGTAACATTTCAGGAATAAAAGCTCCTCCAAACTCTCCATAATATCCATTTTTATCAACAAAGTATTTCATAATTCTCTTATTTTTTTTATAAAAGCATTTAATTTTATCTCATCTTTTTTTCCTGGATAAATTTCAAATTTGCTATTAATATCGATTCCAAACATTTGCGGATGCAAAAAATTTTTTATTCTATCAAAATCTTGTATTTCGATCCCTCCACTTAAAAAAAATGGAATTTGAAAAGTGTATTCATCAAGTTTTTTCCAACAGAATTTTTGACCACTACCTCCATAATAAATTGTGTTACTATCAAATAAAAAATAAGTACAAAAAGGAACATAATCTACAATTTTTTCAAAAAAAAAGGAATCATCAACTCTAAAAGCTTTAATTAATTTTAATCCTTTTTTAAATAATTTTTCACAATAAAAAGGACTTTCTGTGCCATGTAATTGAATAAAATCTAGTTTATTTTTTGTTTTTATTTTCAATATATTTTTTTCTGATTCGTTTACAAAAACACCTATTTTAAATATTTTTTTTTTGATTTTTGGAATAACAAAATTAAACCCTACAAATCTAGGAGAATTAGGATAAAATATAAAACCAATAAAATCAGGTAATAAATTAGCAATTTTATCTACATTAAATTTTATTCCGCATATTTTTACTTTTAATGATTTTAATGATTGGAGTTTCATATTGATTCTATCAATTATTTAGTCTTTTCGATAAAGATTTTATAAAATACTTACAAACTTTTCCAGGATCTTTTTTTTTCATAAAATATTCTCCAATTAGAAAACCTTTAAATCCTTGTTTTCTTAATTTTAAGATATGATTTACATTATTAATTCCACTTTCAGCAATTTTTACATAATTATTAGGTATTTTTGAAGATAATCTCAAACAATTATTGTAATCCACAATAAAAGTTTGTAAATTTCGATTATTAATTCCTACAATATCTAAATTGTCTGTTATTTTTTCTATTTCAAATTCATTATGTATTTCAATAATAACCTCTAAATCAATATTTTTTGCGATTTTAGAAAAATTGGATATTTGATTTTTAGAAAGTATTCCAGCAATCAATAAAATTACATCAGCTCCCATAGATTTAGATTCTATAACCTGATATTCATCAATAATAAAATCTTTTCTTAATATAGGGACAGAGACTATAGAACGTGATTTCTTTAAATTTTCATTTTTACCAGAAAAAAAATGTTGATCTGTCAGAATAGATATTCCACTAACTCCTGCATATTCATAATCTTTGACTACTTTTTCTATTGATATTGCATTATTAATAATCCCTTTAGATGGAGATTTACATTTAAATTCTGCAATAATACCAGTATGACTTTGTCTTATATTCTTTACAAGAGAAAAAGTTTTTCTTTCAAAGAAAGGACTATTTTCCAATTTTTTTATAGGATGTACAATTTTATTTTTGTATATCTCTTTTTGTTTAACAGATATAATCTGCTCAAGAATATTCATAAGCTTAATAATTTTTTTAGAATATTCTTTGCTTTTCCACTTTTTAATGAATATTTTGCTTTATCATAATTGTTTTCAAGACTATCTTGATTTAACAAACTTAATGCAAATGTGGCATTTGTTAAAACAACTTCATTTTGAGCTAAAGTGCCTTCTCCAGATAAAACACTAATAAATATACGAATATTTTCTTCTGTATTTTTTCCTCCTTTCAATTCATTGGGATTTACTTTAATTTGTTTCTTTCCTATTCCTAATTCTTTAATAGAATAAAATCGTTCCCCTTTTGGGGTATAACATTTTACATCACTAGTAAGCGTGATTTCATCATACCCATCTAAACTGTGAATAATAGCATAATTATTTTTCGTATTTTGATACATATAATAATATATTCTTGCTAATTCTAAATTGTTAACTCCTAATAATTGATTTTTTGGTTTTCCTGGATTTAATAATGGGCCAAGTGTATTAAAAACCGTTTTCACTCCTAGTTCCTTTCTTACCCCAGATATTCTATTTAATACAGGATGAAATATAGGAGCATGTAAATAACAAATTCCTACTTTATCCAATTGATTTTTCAAATTTTCTTCTTTATTAGTAAAATGATATCCTAATCCTTTTAATATATTTGAAGACCCCGTGATAGAAGAAAAACTAAAACTTCCATGTTTGATCACTTTTTCTCCTGTTCCTGCTACGATAAAACATGCTAAAGTAGAGATATTAAAAGTATTTTTTTCGTCTCCACCTGTTCCTACAATATCTACAGCATTAAACTCTGTAAGATTTATCTTTATAGATAGTTCCATCATGGCTTGTCTAAAGCCAACTATTTCTTCTAAAGTGGGGGTTCTCATATTATATATAGTAGCTATGGCGACTATTTGTGTTTGATTGATTTTACCTTTTGATAATTCTATAAAAAGATTCTTAGCTTCTTGTTTTGTCAATGTCTTTTCTATAAAAAGATTTTTTAATATTTTATTGTTCATAATTAACTTAAATTCAACCAATTATCTATTATTTTAACCCCATATGGGGTTAAAATAGATTCTGGATGAAATTGGACTCCACGTACATTATAAAATCTGTGACGTAAAGCCATAATTTCTCCTTTCTCTCCAATAGCTGTAATCTGAAGTTCTTCAGGAAAATTATGTGGAGATATAATCCAAGAATGATAACGTCCAACTTTAATCTCTCTAGGCAATTTTTGAAATAAAATTTCTTGTGTGTCTACAATCTTAATTAAACTAGATATTCCATGATAAACCTCTTTTGTATTCAGAAGAGTAGCTCCAAAGACTTCTCCTATTGCTTGTTGACCTAAACAAACTCCAAAAATACTTTTGGTAGAAGCAAAATTTTTCACTAAAGGTTTTAAAATGTGTGCTTCATCAGGTATTCCAGGTCCTGGAGAAAGAATAATTTTACTATACTTTTCTATATCCGAAAGTTTAATTTCATTATTTCTAGATACTTGTATAGGATTTTTTGTTAATTTTTTTACAGCATGTACGAGATTGTAAGTAAAAGAGTCATAATTATCCAAAATCAGTATTTTTTTATTCATAATACTTCATATATTTTTAGCTAATTCTATAGCTTTAAATAAGGCCATAAGCTTATTGTTTACTTCTTCCAACTCTTTTTCTACTTTAGAGTCAGAAACAATACCTGCACCAGCTTGAAAAAATAGAGTATTATTTTTACTCACAAAAGAACGAATAACTATGGCCGTATTAATGCAAGAATTATTTAATCCAAAAAAACCAATTGCTCCTCCATATATTCCTCTATGTTGATTTTCAATTTCATCAATTAATTCCATAGCTTTATATTTAGGGGCGCCAGAAAGTGTTCCTGCAGGGAAAGTATCTCCAAATACTTTTATGATTGATATATTATTCTCTAACTTACCAGAAACTTTAGATACCATATGTAATACATGAGAAAAAATTTGTATTTCTTTGAATTCTTCTACTTTAACATTGGATGAATTTTTACTAAGATCATTTCTTGCTAAATCTACTAACATGACATGTTCTGCATTTTCTTTTGTATTATTTGCAAGATTTTCGGATAGTTTTTTATCTTTATTTTCATCTCCTGATCTCCCTATTGTTCCTGCTATAGGATTAATATAGGCGATTTGCTTATGAATGATGAGTTGCGATTCTGGAGAAGAACCGAATAATTTATAACTTCCATAATCAAAATAAAAAAGGTATGGGGAAGGATTTATAAATCGTAAAGCACGATATACATTAAACTCATCTCCTTTAAATTTTTGTTGAAATTGACGGGATAATACTATTTGGAAAACATCTCCACGTAAACAAGCTTTTATTCCTGAAGATACCATTTTCTTGTACTCTAGATCTGTTACATTTGAATAACGACTTCCAATAGATTTAAATGGAAAAGATGGAAAATTTTTCTTTTTGATCAATTCTATCAATTGATTAATGGAAGTTTTTTTTTCAATATCATAAAACTGATGTTCAATTACATATATTTCGTGATGAAAATGATGAAACAGAATTAAGTTCCTATAAAAACCAAGTCGTATTTTCGGTATATTATATATTTCTTTAATTGGAGCATGAAATTGAATATTTTCAAAATATTGAATACTATCATAAGATATATACCCATATAAACCTGAATAAAAATGAGTTGTATTTTCGTTTTCAAATTTTTGAAAAAAATCCTCAATTAAAATTTGTATATCTAATTTATTATTTATAAAAATATGTTTATGAACACAATTTGGGTATGATATTCGTAATACATTTTGATCTAAAATAAGTTCAGAAATAGGATCAATACAAAGAATAGAAGAATTATTTTTTGGAATTTGATAATCAGAATATTCTAATAATAATGTATTAGAAAAAATATCTCTGAGTTTTAAATATAATTCTATTGGTGTAGTACTATCAGCCAAAATTTTTTTCTGAATAGTTCTAAAATTAAATTTAAACATGGTTTATGGTATTTTTACATGATAAAAAGCACCAGGAATATTGTTGATACAATATTATTCGAAGAATACCATTTACTTTAGAAATGACATTTACATCATGCAAATATAAATATATTTTTTCTATTTATGGATATTAATTATAAATAGTGCAATTTATCATTTGATTATATGAAAATATTTATTTTTATTTTCTTACTTTTTGTATATCATAATATGGAAGAAAAAATGATGAAAATACACATTGATGAAAAGAAAATAGAAAATGTGGAATTTTATCATCCTACTTATCAGGATTACAAATTTTGGACAGAAGAAAAAAATCTAAAAAAAACTTTTATAGAAAAACCTTTTTCTATAAAAAAATATTATTCTCATAATTTCTTTAAATATGATAATATCGGGTTTTTTTTCACTAATGGAAATGATTTATTTATTCCTAGAAATGAAAAATTCATGCAAGAAAATTTTAACGAAAATATGCCTAAAAAAATGCTTTTTTTTAAAGATCCTTTTTTTTATCGTGAAAAAATTCAATATTTTGATGTTAAAACTCCTATTTCAGAAATTTTTTACATAAGTGATTTTTTAAAAAAAGAAAAAACATTAGGTGGTTTTTTTTCTCAAAATTTTAATGAAAAAACTAATTATTCCATAGAATATAGAAATTTTCATTTAGAAAATGAACCTGATTTAAAAAAAAGTAAAGATTTAGTATTAACCACCTTTAATTATCAGGATCAAAATGATTATAATTATAAATTGTGGGGGCATTATATTTATCAAAAATTTTATACAAAAGAAAAAGAGGAAATCCCAAAATGGGATATTAGAAATTATAAAAATGTTTCTTTATATCAGAAAAAATTAATTCATAGTAGATTTTATATAAATCTTATTCAAAAAATTTCTTATATAAAAGAAAAAAATAGATCATTATTCTTAAAAACTTATATGGAATACGAAAAATATTCCCAAGATTATTCATTTCAAGATTTAAAAAGAAAAAAAATCAATCATTCTTACTTAAGAAATGGTTTATTTTTGATTTTCAATCGAAAAAAAATAAATGTAGAAATAGGGTCTATTTTTGATAAAATATATTATCAATTATTTTCTAATATTAGAAACTATAAAAATAAAGATGTCAATAGTTTGTCCATACAAACCAAAATCCATTATCCTGTTAGTAATATTGTTGAATTTTATTCAAATGGAAAATGGGTTATAAAAAATCATAATATTAAAAAGTCTTATTTTAAGGCTAATATTATGTTAAATATGTTTTTATTTTCAAAATTTTGGTTTATAACTCAATTGAATATTGATGAAAATGATAATGGATTTTACAATAATTTTATTCCTATTTATGTTTTAAAAAATAATCAAAATAATCAAGATTTTAATAATAAAAATATATATTCTTTAAATAAAGAAAAAACAATGAATTTTTCTTTAAGTTCTTACAAAAAAAAATATTATATTTCTTTTTATATGTCTAAGTTAAGCCGTTTTTTTCAACTTCAAGAAGAAAAAGAAATGAAGAGATTTTTATCTTGTAAAGATATTCAATTATATGGATTTAAAATTAAAACGACATATGATATATGGAAATTTCAATTAAATAACACTTTATTATATCAACAATATAATGCTGATCCATTAATTTTTTCTATACCAAATTTTTTATTGAGAAGTACAATATTTTATAAAAATAATTACCTAGATGAAGCTTTATTGATCCAAACAGGTTTTTCTTTTCACTATTTCAGTAAATTCTATCATTCAAACATTTCTTATCCTTTTCATTTCCAATCTTTTTCTTTCGAAGAAAAGTATCTTCCTAATAAAATGATTGGCGGAATTCCTTTTGTTGATTATTTTTTAAATCTTAAAATTTATAGAACTATATTTTACTTTAGTATACAAAATATAGGATATTATGACATTTATAATAATAATAAACTATTTATTAAAACAGGTTTTTCGTGGAATCTTTTTACTTAATTTAATGGCAAACTATAAAAAAAAACGTAATTTTATTTGTCAAAATTTAATAAAATAAAAATGAAAAAATTTTTTTATTTTGTATTATTATTTTTGATGTCATTCTTTTCTTTTCCAAAAGAAAAGAATAAAGAAAAAGAAACAGAAAATGTAAATGTAGTAATTGAATATATTAAGAAATATGCGGTTTTTGCTATAGAAGAAATGGAAAAATTTGGAATTCCAGCTAGTATTAAATTGGGGCAAGGTATTTTAGAATCTTCTAGTGGAAAGAGTTCTTTATCCAAAGCTACGAATAATCATTTTGGAATTAAATGTGGAAGAAATTGGATAGGAGAAGTTTATTATCATGATGATGATATTCCAAAAGAATGTTTTCGAAAATATAATTCTGTTCAAGAATCTTTTCATGACCACTCTAAATTTTTACAGCAACCACGTTATTCTAAATTATTTCTTCTTAAAAAAGATGATTATCAGGCTTGGGCTACGGAACTAAAAAAAGCAGGATACGCAACCTCCTTAAATTATGCAAATTTGTTAATTGATCAAATTGAAAAATTTTATTTATGGAAGTTTGATCAAAATACTACTTCTAGTATAAAAAAAAGAATAGATCAATATTTGAGTTATATAAAAAATAAAAATCAAGATTCTTTTTTAAGAATTTTTTTTAAAAAATTGCGTTTTTTTTATAATTTTTTTAAAAAAAAGAAAGAAAATTGAACATTGTAAAAGTTAATCATTCTTCGAATGGAAAATTTATTGAATATGAATCTTAATAATTTAAGATATAGTAAAAATCATGAATGGATAGAAATGCCAAATGAAAAAAATCAAACTTATGTAGGAATTACTCATTTTGCTCAAAATGAGTTAGGAGATATTGTTTACTTAGATATAGAAGATTCAATAATAGGAAAAAAAGTAAAAGCAGAGAATTCATTTGGAACAATAGAAGCGGTAAAAACTGTTTCAGATTTGTTCATGCCAGTTTCGGGGTATATTCTTGAAATTAATAATAGATTATTATCCCAACCACAACTAATTAATCAAAGTTCTTATAATGAAGGATGGATTATTCGAATAGAAATTGTAGAAATCAAAGAATATGATAAATTAATGTCTTCTACAGAATACCAAAAATATATTCAGGAATCTAATTAATCAAGAAATATGAAAGAACAGAATATTTTTGATTTTCTTGATGATCAAAAAATTTCGGATAAAATAATTGATTTTAACCATAAAAATATTACCAAAGTTCGTTTTTTAATTCCTTCAATTCACTGTAGTTCTTGTGTTTTTGTTTTAGAAAGTTTACCGAAACTTCATCATAATATTTTTGATTCTACTGTTGATTTTTACAGTAAACAAATTTGGATTACATTCAATAACATTGAATTTAAATTGAGTGATATAGCTAAATTACTTGATAATGTTGGATATAGACCATCTATAAATTTTGAATCTATATCTATAGGAAATAAAAAAAATAACACCAATTTATTGGGTAGAAAATTAATAGGAAAATTAGCTATTTCTTTTTTTTGTTTTGGGAATATTATGCTTTTAGCTATTCCAGAATATGTTGGAGCATTACAAGACATATGGTTTATGGAAAATCGTAATTTTTTTCGTTATTTAATGGGGATTTTATCTTTACCTATAGTTATATTTTCTTTTACTGATCATATTAAATATGCTATATTAGGATTGAAAAAAAATGTTTTGAATATAAATGTTCCAATTTCGATTGGAATACTGGTACTTTTCTTATGGAGCTGTTATGAGGTTATTTTTGATTTAGGTTCCGGTTATTTTGATAGTCTTTCTAGTTTTTCATTATTCCTAATTATAAGCAAAATATTTCAAATACATACTCACAATAAAATTTTATCTTTTGATAAAAATTACAAATCTTTTTATCCAGTTTTAATAACAAAAATACATAAGGATGAAAAAGAAGAAAAAATTTTGCTTTCTTTTTTGAAAAAAGGAGATTGTATTTTAATCAGAAATGAAGAAATTATTCCTGCTGATTCTGTATTAATAAAAGGAAATGCTGTATTAGATAATAGTTTTATTACAGGAGAATCCTATTTAATTCCTAAAAAAATAGGAGAACGAATTTATGCTGGTTCTAAACAAAAAGGAGAAGCTATTATTATAAAAGTGATTAAAAATGTAGATCATAGTTATTTAAGTTTATTATGGAATAAGAATAAATTGAACCGGTCTCGTCATAAAAAATTATTTGATTTAAATTCAATATCGACTAGATTTAGTCAGTATTTTACCCCTATTATTTTGATAATTTCGATCATAACTGGAATATACTGGTCTTTTAGTAATGATGTTTCAAAAATTTTTCAAACAGTTTTTTCCGTTTTGATTATTACTTGTCCTTGTGCTTTAGTTCTTTCAACTCCATTAATTTTTGGAAATATTATACGTTTTTTTTCCAAAAATGGTTTTTATGTAAAAGATATTTTCACAATGGAAAGAATTTCTTCAGCCAAAACTTTAATTTTTGATAAAACGGGAACTATAACTGATCCTAATAAAGAAAAAATATATTTTGTAGGCAGCATGAAATATGAAGAAAAAAAAATTGTAGCTTCTTTGTTGAAAAATTCAAGTCATCCTTTAAGCAAAAAAATATTATCAGAATTATCTATAAAAGATTTTTATTTTATAAAAAATTTTAGAGAAATCATAGGGAAAGGATTAGAAGGAATCATAAAAAATACACCGGTTAAAATTGGTTCTTCAAAATATCTAGGTATTACAAAAAAAATGATTGATGAAAATAAAGTAAATCAAACAACAGTTTTTATTTCTATAAATAATAAATTCGTAGGTTATTTTTTATTTAGAAATTGCTATCGTGAGGGAATAGAAAAAATGTTTCAAGATTTAAAAGAATATAAAATTATTATCCTTTCTGGAGATCATAATGATTTAGAAAAAAGATATCTAAAATCTATTTTGCCAAAATCAAGTCAGGTTTTTTTTAGTCAAAGTCCGGAAGATAAACTTAATTATGTTAAAAAATTACAAAAAAATGGAGAAGAGATTATGATGTTTGGAGATGGAATTAATGATTGTGCCGCGTTAAATCAAAGTGAAGTAGGAATTTCTGTATCCGAAAATCCGACTAGTTTTTTCCCAAGTTGTGACGCTTTTATGCAATCCAATTGTTTGAATAAAATTTTTTTATTTTTGAAGATATCCAAAGTTTCTGCAAAATTAGTATTTTGTAATTTTATGATTAGTTTATTTTATAATAGTGTAGGAATTTTTTTTGCAATCACCGGTAATTTAAAACCTTTTATAGCGGCTATTTTAATGCCTCTAAGTTCTTTTTCTGTTATTTTTTTTTCTATTCTATCTACTTGGATTGTCTCTCGTAAATTTTAGTTGATTATGTTTATGGATATATTAATTATTATGATATTATCTAGTATTTCTTTAGGAGCATTTTTCCTTATATTTTTTTTAATTGGTCTTTATTCTGGACAATTTGATGATTATGAATCACCTAGTATTAGAATTTTAATTGATGATGATATTGAAAAAAATTAAATTTTCTGATGAAATTAAAAACATATTATTATAATAACAGTATTGTAAAAGCTTTTTTATTTGCTACAATATTCTGGGCTATGATTGGATTCTTAGCTGGTTTATTTATAGCCTTGTTATTATTTTTTCCTGAAATTCCTGAATTGATTTTTGGTAATCAATTGAAGAATTCTCAAGGGGTCATGGGATTTGGTAGATGGAGAATGTTACATACAAACACTGCTATTTTTGCTTTTGTAGGTAATATTATTTTTACAGGTTATTATTATGCTTTACAACGTTTATTAAAAACAAGAATTTTTAGTGATATTCTCAGCTGGATTCATTTTTGGGGATGGCAAATATTTATTATTTCTACTTGGATTACTTTCTTATTAGGAATTAATACAAGTAAAGAATATGCTGAACATGAATGGCCTATAGACATAGGAGTACTTTTGATTTGGATTATTTACGGAATAAATATGATTGGAAGTATTTTAAAAAGAAAAATTAAACATTTGTATGTTAGCATTTGGTTTTTATTAGGAACATGGGTTGCTGTGGGGATGTTACATGTATTTAATAATCTTGAATTACCTATATCTCTTGTATCTTTTAAAAGTTACTCTATATATGCTGGAGTACAAGATGCTTTAATGCAATGGTGGTATGGACATAATGCCGTGGCATTTATTTTAACCACACCTATACTGGGATTAATGTATTATTTTGTTCCAAAAGCATCTAATCAACCCATTTTTTCTTATAAACTTTCTATTATACATTTTTGGTCACTAATATTTATATATATTTGGGCAGGGCCTCATCATTTAATGTATACATCTCTTCCTAATTGGGCTCAAACGTTAGGGACTATTTTCTCTATTATGCTAATAGCTCCTTCTTGGGGAGGAATGTTAAATGGATTGCTGACTTTAAGAGGGGCTTGGGATCAAATGAAAAAAAATCCTATTTTAAAATTTTTTGTAGTTGGGATTACTTGTTATGGAATGGCTACTTTTGAAGGGCCTATGTTAGCGACTAAAACTCTAAATTCTATAGGACATTTTACAGATTGGGTAATAGCTCATGTTCATTTAGGTACTTTGGGGTGGAATGGTTTTATGGCTTTTGGAATCATATATTGGTTGACTCAAAAAATATGGAATACAAAATTGTATTCTATCCCATTGGCTAATATTCATTTTTGGTTAGGTGTTTTAGGGATTATTTTATACATTTTTCCTATGTATTTTGGATCCATTTTACAATCTATTATGTGGAAAAAATTTAATCCTGATGGAACTTTAGCTTATAAAAACTTTTTGGATTCTGTTTTAGCTATCATTCCATTTTATAAAATAAGATTTGTAGGTGGAGTTATTTATTTTTTTGGTTTTATTTTAATGATGTATAACATTTTTAAAACAATAAAAAAAGGTTATTCATTAGATAATGAAGAATTTAAATGTGATCCATTTTATGATAATTATAATAATAAAGATAAAGGAGAAACGTTCCATAGGTGGTTAGAAAAAAAACCAATACAATTGGCTATTCTTTCTTTTATAGCAGTAGCTATTGGGGGGGTAATAGAAATTATCCCTACTTTAGTAATTAAATCTAACGTTCCTACTATTCACAATGTTAAACCTTACAAAGCCTTAGAATTGGAAGGTAGAGATTTATTTGTGAGAGAAGGGTGTAATGCTTGTCATAGTGCACAAGTTCGTCCATTTAGAGATGAAGTAGTTCGTTATGGAGAATATTCTAAAGCCGGTGAATTTGTATATGACCATCCATTCCTTTGGGGATCTAAACGGACAGGTCCGGATTTAGCTAGAGAAGGAGGAAAAAACCCTAATTCCTGGCATTTTAATCATATGTATAATCCTCGTTCTACTTCTCGTGGATCTATTATGCCAAGATACCCTTGGTTAATTTATAATAAATTGGATAGATCAAATACAGAAAAAAAAATGAAAGCTATGGTAAAATTAGGGGTACCATATACTTTAGTAGATATAAAAAATGCAAACCAAGATATGGATCATCAATCAAGTCAGATTGTACATGATATTTATCAAGAATATCCAAGTTTAAAAAAAGAAATCTCTCAACAGAGAAAAATAGAAAAAGAAAAATTTATTCCATTGAAAGAAAGAGAAATTATAGCTCTTATTGCTTATTTACAACGATTAGGTACGGACATTAAATCTTAACAGATATAAAATAAAATGATAAGTTTTTTTAAACAGTATTTTACAGGAGAAAAAAATATAGGTATTTTTCAATCTGTTATGTTAATTTTATTTTTATTGGCATTTTTTTTTGTAATATTTTTTGTTTTTTCAAAATCTAAAAAATATTATCATAAAATAAGTTTAATACCCTTAGAACTAGAAAAAGAAAAAAAAAGGAAAGGTTATGAGATCTAAAATTCCTTCTTTTATTATGATACCTTCTTTTTTATCTATTATAATATTTATGTTTTATGTATTTTTTATAAGTTATAATCACATATCTTATTTAGTACATCCTATTACTATATTTTTTTTTATTATAACTACGATATTGTTATATATTTTGGAATCTATTAATAATTTGATTTTTAGGAGAAAATTACGATTTATTTCAGAAAAAGAAAGGAAAAAGATTTTTGAAGAAAATGAAGGGAATTATTTCTATAGGCTTTACAGATTTATATTTTACGATTATAAAAAAATCAGTTATGATGAAGTTACAAAAATAGATCATGGATTTGACGGAATTATAGAACTAGACAATCAATTACCTATGTGGTGGGTCCATCTTTTTTATCTTACAATTGTTTTTTCCGCGATTTATTTTTTTTCTTATTTATTAATAGATTATTCTAATCCTTATAAAGAATATGATATAGCTTATAAAAATCAATTAAAAAATATTGAAATTTTCGAGAAAAATACTCCACAAGTAACTATAGAGAATGCACGTTTTAAGGAGAGTTTAATCAATAGTGGAAAAGTTATTTTCGAGGAAAATTGTGCTACTTGCCATCAATCGGATGGAAGTGGAAATATAGGACCTAATTTAACAGATGATTATTGGATCAATACAAAAGAAAAAGATTTGTTTAAAAACATATTTTATGTAATATGGAATGGAAGCGATAATAATCCAACTATGCGTGCTTTTGGTAAATCAGGAGAAATTAAAGGAAATGATATTGAAAAAATATCTAGTTATGTTTATTTTATCAATCAAAAATATAAAAAACCTTTAAAAAGTAAAGTTCCTCAAGGTATGAAAATGCCAGAATGGAGTAAGATATAAATAAGTCTTCCATTAATTTTTCTATTTTATTAGCAAAAATAAAATTTAAAGTTTTAATTATGAAAATTAAACTCAATTGGGATACTGGAATCGTGTTATCTTTAGTTGTTTTTATAATCTTTATTACTTACATTGCTTTCTTCTTTCCACATGTAGGAAGTCAACTTGTATCAAATAGATATTATGAAGAAGAAATAAAATATCAAGAAATTATAAATGAAAAAAAAAATGTATTAGAACTTCCTATAAAAATAAAAGTTTTTATTTCCCATTCTGGAATTGAAATAATATTTCCTCCTATTAACAATGATATTCATGGTTTTTTTACTTTATTTAGATCTTCTTCCAAAGATTTAGATTTTACGCAATCTTTCAAAATATTGAAATTTTCCAAAAAAGCATTATTGATTCCAAAAAAATTTTTAAAAAAAGGATACTATAAACTTATAATCAGATGGAAAATAGATAAAAAATATTTTTATGAAAGAGATATTTTTTGGAATCAAAATGGATAAAAAAATATTATTAAACATAATGACATAATGAGAAAAAATATAAGTAATTTTCGTAAAGAATCTTTAAATTACCATAGTCAATTTCCTTCTGGAAAAATACAAATTACCCCTACCAAAAAATATAGCAGTCAAAGAGATTTATCTCTTGCTTATTCACCAGGTGTTGCTGAACCTTGTAAAGAAATCGCTCGTTCTTCTATAGAAGTATATAAATACACATCTAAAGGAAATCTTGTAGCAGTGATTACTAATGGGTCTGCAGTATTAGGTCTTGGAGATATTGGGGCATTAGCCTCTAAACCAGTTATGGAAGGAAAAGCTCTTTTGTTCAAAATATTTTCTGGTATAGATGTTTTTGATATAGAAATAGACGAATCTGATCCAGAAAAATTTATAGAAACTGTAAAAGCTATTGCTCCTACTTTTGGCGGAATTAACCTAGAAGACATAAAAGCTCCAGAAGCTTTTGAAATAGAAAGAAGACTTAAGAAAGAACTTAATATTCCTGTTATGCATGATGATCAACATGGAACGGCTATTATTTCAGGAGCAGCATTACTTAATGCAGTGACTTATGTCAGGAAGAAAATTCATGAAATTAAAATGGTAGTTAATGGAGCTGGTGCTGCAGCGATTTCTTGTGCAAGAACGTATAAACAACTTGGAGTGAAACCTGAAAATATTCTTATGTTTGATAGTAAGGGGTTATTACATACTTCAAGAAAAGATTTAAATAAAGAAAAAAAAGAGTTTTCCGTAAATATTTATCCAATTAAAAAATTGGAACAAGCTATTAATAATGCAGATGTTTTCATAGGGTTATCTATAGGGGGAATATTAACGCCTAATATGTTAAAAAGTATGGCTAAAGATCCAATTGTGTTTGCAATGGCTAATCCTGATCCAGAAATAGATTATAATTTAGCAATTAAACTACGTCCAGATGTTATTATGGCTACAGGAAGAAGTGATTATCCCAATCAGGTGAATAATGTATTAGGGTTTCCTTATATATTCAGAGGGGCATTAGATGTTCATGCCAATGTTATCAATGATGAAATGAAACTTGCGGCAGTACATTCCATAGCTTCTTTAGCAAAAGAACCTGTTCCGGAACAGGTTAATATTGTTTATAATAAAAAAAATATTTCTTTTGGAAAAGAATATATCATTCCAAAACCTTTCGATAATCGTTTAATTACTCGTGTTGCTCCTGCTGTAGCAAAAGCCGCTATGGATTCTGGAGTCGCCCGAAATCCTATTTTAGATTGGAAAGTATATCAAGAAAAGTTGCTCGATAGAATGGGATATGAAAGTAAAATGCTTCGAATGATTCAAAATAGAGCACGTACAAATCCTAAAAAAGTTGTTTTTTGTAATGGAGAAGAATATGATATTCTTAAATCGGTTCAAATTCTTCACGAAGAAGGAATTATTTCTATTCCCATAGTTTTAGGAAATGAATATCGTATCAAACGTTTAATAAATGAAAATAATTTAGATATTGAATTAAAAATTATAGATCCAGAAAAAGAAGAAAATATAAAAAAAGTAGAAGATTTTGCTAAAATACTTTGGAAAAGAAGGAATAGGAAAGGTTTAACTTTATATGATTCCAAAATTCGTATGCGTACTAATGATCATTTTGGAGCGATGATGGTAGATCAAGGAAAAGCAGATGCTGTTATTACAGGATATACCAGAAGTTTTTCATTAAGTTTACGTCCCATGTTAGAAGTTATAGGAAAAGCTGATTTTGTTCACAAAACGGCAGGAATGATGATATTACTAACGAAACGTGGGCCTCTATTTTTAGCAGATACAGCTGTTATTCCAGACCCAACAAGTAAAGAGTTAGCTAGAATAGCTATAATGGCTTCTCATGTAGTTAGAAATTTTGATATTGAACCACGTATAGCTATGTTATCTTTTCAAAATTTTTCATCTGATTCAAAAACATCTTTGAAAGTTTCTCAAACAGTATCCTTTTTGCATAAAAAATATCCAGACTTGATAGTAGATGGAGAAGTACAACCTGATTTTGCTTTAAATGAGTTTTTATTATCTAAAAAATTTCCTTTTTCTAAACTTGTTAAAAAAAGAGCAAATATTTTTATTTTTCCAAATTTAGAATCAGGAAATTTAACTTATAAATTTATTAGAGGATTAGGTGATGTTCAAACTATAGGTCCTGTAATGTTAGGTATGCGGAAACCTGCACATGTTATGCAAATGCAATCTAGCATAGAAGAAATAGTTAATTTAGCTACTTTAGCTGTAATAGATGCACAAATTAGAAAAAATTAAAAATATGTGTTTTCAAAAAACACTTTTTTTCCAAAAAGAATTCGTACTTTTTTTTCAAAAAAAATGGGAATAGAACTAGATGTATAAAAAATAGGAAATCTATTCCAAGTAGGATGTAAACACAATAATTTTTGTTCACTTAATTTTTTTTTTATTTCTTGCACTACTATTTTTTGAATATCAATTAAATGAACTTTTCCATGATAAAAATTTTTTATTTCTTGTTTCAAAAATAAATAATGAGTACAAGCTAATAATATTGCATCTATTGATTTTAAGTGATTTAAATAATTTTTTATAATAGGATTTATTTTTTTCGTTTCACAACCATTTTCTATAATGGGAGCTAATAATGGAGTAGACATTTGAACTATATCTAGATGACGGTAGTGTTTTTTGATTTTTTTTGTATAAAAATTTGAGTGTATGGTAGCAGGTGTAGCAATTATTCCTATTTTTTTATAGGACAGAAAAATTGTATTTTTTGCTACAGGATCTATAACATTAAATATTAATATTTTTTTATGAAATTTTTTTTGTATTTGATCCAAAGCATTAGATGCAATAGAATTGCACGCTATGACTAAAGCTTTACATTTTTTTTCATAAAGAAAAGAAGCTATTTTCACAGAATTTTTTCTAATAAATTCTTTAGATTTTTCTCCGTAAGGCATATTTTGGGTATCTCCGAAATAAATAAAATCTTCATTAGGCATTTGAATTTTCATTTCTTTAGCTATAAGAAGTCCGCCAATTCCAGAATCAAATATTCCTATTGGAGATAATGGACTTATTTTCATCTTCAAATTAAATTAAATGGGAAACGAATTATAAAAGCTAATACAGACAAAAAAAACAAAAATAAAACCTTATAAGTAATTTTTTGATGTTGATTTTTATACAATTCTTTATAGAAAAGAATAAAGAACAAAAAACCCAGAATCATCATGATTGGATGTTCAATCAACTTGAAACGAATTTTTTTTTGTTTAAAAATTTCAACAAACTCAACTTCATTTTTGAATAATGAAAAAAAATGTAAAAACATTAATAATAAACCGATAAAAATTTGAATGAGTATAATGAATGCTGTAAAATTTAATACAATTCTAAAAAAAAAATCCAATTTTTATTTTAAAATATTTTTTATACCATAAAAATAAAAGATATATCACCTCTATGATTAAAAAAATTATCAAGAAAAAAGCTATATAATGATGAAATTTGAGTAAAAACTTCATATTATAGGAAATAATTTTTTAATCAATTTTTTCTTCAATCTAGAAGCTTTATTTACATGTATAATATTTTTTTTTGCTAATTTATCTATCATAGAAATAACAATAGAATATTGTTTTTTATTTTTATCTATTAACAATTTTTTTATAGCTGTCTTAGTGCTTTTATATACATATTTATTACGTAATCGTCTAGTATGATTCTGTCTAATTCTTTTTAAAGAAGATAAATGATTTGCCATAATAAATTATTATAGCCCATAGGGGAATCGAACCCCTCTTTCCAGGATGAAAACCTGACGTCCTAACCAATAGACGAATGGGCCTTTTGATCAAAATAATTAATGACACAAATTAAATTTTTTTTATATTTAATACAAGTATTTTGTTTACATTTGATGATCTCTTTTTATCTCAGTCTCGTTTTTTTTCAAAAAAAAGTTTATCATAAATTCTAAAATTTTTTTACTTATAATTTTTTATTATCATCTTATTTCTATTTCATTATATGGAAATGTGGAATGCAATAAAAAATATGAAAGAATTTATTGCAAAAAAAAAAAGATATATAGAAATAATTCAAAAAATTATTTTCAATTTTCGAATAAAAAACTGTTTTTTAAAGAACAGACAAAATGTATTATAGAAAAAGCTAAAAATTACATATCTACTCCATATAGATATGGAGGGAGCACTAAAACGGGAATAGACTGTTCTGCTTTTATAAAAAATGTTTTTGCTTCTAACAAGATATTCTTACCTCGCATTTCTTATAATCAAGCTAAAAAAGGTTTCTTTATTCCCAAAGAAAAAATAGAAAAAGGAGATTTATTATTTTTTTCTACAGGAATATCTAAGAAAATCAATCATGTAGGAATGGTAATTCATATTACTAATAATAACATATTTTTTATTCACGCATCTACATCCAATGGGGTAATTATATCTCAATTATATCAAAAATACTGGAATCATAGATTCATTATGGCAAGAAGAATTATTTATCATCACAATGATCAATTAAAAAGCCTAAATATTCTAAGTCCTTCCAAAAATTAGGATATGATTTTTCTACTACATTTGGATTTTCTATCTGTAGAAAATCAAAGCATAATCCAAATGTAGAAAAAGACATTGCCATTCTATGATCTTGATAAGTTTTAATCCTAATAAAAGAATCAATTTTTTTTCTATATAAATCTGTTATTTCTAAACAAGAATCTGTAATTTTTGTTCTAACTCCAAATTTTAAAAGCTCTTCTTTTAATGCTTGTAATCTATCTGTTTCTTTAATTTTCAATGTTTCTAATCCTTTTAAGCGACATTTAATTCCAATAGCAGCACAAGTAACAACAATAGTTTGAGCAAGATCGGGAGTTTTATTTAAATCTAATTCAATAAATTTTGGTAATAAAAAATTAAATTTTTTATTTAATGTTATTATATTTTGATCTTTATCGAAAACAGTAGAAATTCCAAAATATTTATCATATATATAAGATACTTTTCTATCTCCTTGTAAACTATCATTTTTATATGAACGTAAAATAATATGGCTTTCTTTTGCAATAGCAGCCATAGAATAATAGTAAGAAGCAGAGCTCCAGTCTGATTCTACATAAAAATATTTTTTACCCTTATTTTTTACTGGATAAATATGAATAATTCTTTCTTTCCAATCAACTTTTATTCCGGCTAAAGTCAATAAATCAAAAGTCATTTTTATATAGGGAATAGATGTAATATTTCCTTTGAGAGAAATTTTTAATCCCATTTTAAATTGACTAGCTATTAACATCAGAGAACTTATGTACTGACTACTAATTTTTGCATTCATATCTATTTCACCTCCTAAAATTTTTTTTCCAAAAATTTGTATTGGGGGAAAGCCTTCCTTTTCCAAATAATCAATTTTGGATCCTAGTTTTTTTAGAGCTTCTACCAGTATAAAAATAGGTCTTTCTTTCATTCTATCTGATCCTGTTAATATTACTTTTTTTCCCTCTTGTATAGAAAAATAAGAGGTTAAAAAACGCATAGCAGTTCCAGCATGATGAATATCTAATATATTATAAGGACTAATTAAACTTTTTTTCAGTACTTCTGTATCTTCACAGTTAGAAAGATTTTCAATATGAATATCATCTTTATAAATAGCTTTTAAAATTAAAAGACGATTAGATATACTTTTAGATCCCGTTATAGATATAGAACCATATAAGGAACTCCCATTTTTTTTGTAAATCTTAATGTAAGAAGACATATTTTATTTTAATTTTTTATTTTCATGATGTCTGGCATGATCTCTAATTTCCTTTTTTTTTAATTTTATACGAAAGGATTTATCCAAATCAATTCCAGTCTGATTTGCTAAACAAGCTATAATAAATAAAACATCTGATAATTCTTCTCCAAGATCTTCATTTCTTTTACAATTTTTTTTATTCGACTGTTCTCCATAATTTCTAGCAATAATTCTAGAAACCTCACCTACTTCTTCTGATAAAAGAATTGTGTTAGTTAACACATCAAAATAACGAATTCCATGATCGACTATCCAATTATGAACTAATTTTTGTAAATTTTTGATCTCCAAAACTTATCGTTTTTTTTTATTGTTCAAAACCAATTGAATATGATTCATAATAGAATCACGATCAATATTATACTTTTTTAAAAGCTCCATAGGTTTTCCACTTTCTCCAAAAGTATCGTTAACTGCTACTAAACTTTGAATAAAAGACCATTTATTATGATGATTATTAGTGGTTAACATCCTGGCAATACTTTCTCCTAACCCACCCCAATAATTGTGTTCTTCTGCAGTAACAACACATTTTGTTTTATTAATGGATTTCAAAATAGTATCATGATCTAACGGTTTAATCGTATGAACATTAATAACTTCACATTCTATTCCCTTTTTTTCGTATAAAATACGAGATGCTTCTAAAGATTCCCATACCAAATGTCCTGTACAAATAACAGTAACATCTTTTCCCTTTGTTAAGATTACAGCTTTTCCTATTTCAAAAATCTGATTTAAATCTGTAAAATTAGCGACAGCAGGACGGCCAAAACGCAAGTAGACCGGTCCTGAGTGTTTCGATATAGCTAAAGTAGCGGCATAAGTTTGATTATAATCACAAGTATTAATAACGGTCATGCCAGGTAACATTTTCATCATTCCTATATCTTCTAAACTTTGATGTGTAGCACCATCTTCTCCTAGAGTTAAGCCAGAATGAGAAGCACAGATTTTTACATTTTTGTAAGAATAAGCAATAGATTGACGGATTTGATCATAAACACGAGATGTAGAAAAATTAGCAAATGTTCCAGTAAATGGAATATATTTACCAATGCTAAGTCCAGCTGCTATCCCTATCATATTAGCTTCCGCGATTCCTATTTGAAAAAATCTTTCAGGAAATTCTTTAGAAAACTGATCCATAAATAAAGAAGTAGTCAAGTCCGAACATAATGCGACCACTTTATGATTTGTTCTCCCCAAAAAAGTTAAAGCTTTTCCAAAGCCCGCTCTAGTTTCTTTTAGTCCTTTATTTTCATATTGTTTCATAAAAAAATTTAATTATAACGGATAATCTCTTAAACAAGTTTCAGGAAGTTGAGATAAAGCTTTTTCTAATTCTTTATCATTAGGATACTTTCCATGCCATTCATTATTATCCACCATAAAATCCACACCGTATCCCATTTTAGTATATAATATGATTATAATAGGTTTCCCTTTCCCAGTTTCATTTTTTGCTTTTTTTAAAGTGAAAATCACTTTTTCAATATCATTTCCTTCTAATTCTTCTATAACTTTCCAATCAAAAGATTCAAATTTTTTTTTTAAATTTCCTAAAGGTAACACTTCATCTGTAGTTCCATCTATTTGTTGCCCGTTACAATCTACAGTGGCTATATAATTATCTATTTTTCTAGAACCTGCATATAAAACGGCCTCCCAAATTTGTCCTTCATTTAACTCTCCATCTCCATGTAAACTGTAAATAATACTATTCAATTCTTTGTTTAGTTTTTTTGACAAAGCAGCCCCAATAGCAACAGACATTCCTTGACCTAAAGAACCGGAAGAAATTCGTATTCCGGGTAGTCCGACATGTACCGTTGGATGTCCTTGTAAACGAGAATTTAATTTTCTAAAAGTAGATAATTCACTAATAGAAAAAAATCCAGACCGAGATAATATGCTATAATATACAGGAGATATATGTCCATTAGATAAGAAAAAAAGGTCTTCTCCTTTTCCATCCATAGAAAATTTATTTGGATTATAACGCATAATTTTTTGATATAAAGCAACAAAATACTCTGTACATCCTAAAGATCCACCAGGATGTCCAGATTTTGCATCACTTACCATACGTAAAATGTCTCTTCTCACTTGAATACACAAATCTTTTAAATTACGTTCATTCATTTTTTCAATTTTTTGTTTGTATATTTTTATATTTAATCGTTTTGTTTTGTTTGACTATTTCACAAAAGTAACAATTAATTAAATTATGAGTATTATAATAAATAGAAAGGCAAGATTTAGATATCATTTTTTAGAACATTATACAGCTGGAATACAATTGTTTGGAACAGAAGTAAAATCAATAAGACAAAATCAAGTCAATATAATGGAAAGTTTTTGTCAAATGAAACATGGAGAGTTATATTCTATTAATATGTATGTGGCTGAATATAAATTTGGAACTAACTGGAATCATTCAAATAGAAGAGAAAGAAAATTATTATTGAAAAAAAAAGAATTAATAAAAATCAATAAAAAATTAAAAAATACAGGTTTAACTTTAATTCCCATAGAACTGTTTTTTAATGACAAAGGATATATAAAAATGAAAATAGTTTTAGCTAAAGGAAAAAAAGTATATGACAAACGTGAATCTTTACGAAAAAGAGATTGTTTTAGAGAAATTCAGAAATCTTTCAAATTTAAAAATCGTATTTAATTTATTTTTGAAATCAAATATTTATATTTGTTTAGATTTAAAGAAATTATAGTTTTATGAAAAACGTCAATTTTTTTATTGTTGCTTTATTTACTTTTTTTTCGTCTGTATTTTCTCAAGATTCGAAAGAAAAATGGTTTATAAAAATAGGAGCACATGACATTAATTATTACCCTATAAAGTCTCCTTTTAAAGGTTTTCTTCTAAAAAAAAATAATAGTTTTAATCCCATTATTTCTAGCATAGAATTAGAACATAATATAAAGAAACATATAGGTTTATATTTAGATGCTTCATTAGGAATGGTAGACAATCCTAGATGGAAAGTGGGAAATAACTTTTTTATAAAAATAAGTCCTGGGGTAAATTTATACATTTTACCTCATTACAAGTTTGATCCTTATTTGAGATTAGGAGGAGGTTATCATAAGTTCAACAATTATATAAACAGAGAGTTAAGAATTTCAGAAACAAAATATTTTAAAACGAATAAAAAGAACTTTTTTCTATTAGATGGAGGATTAGGTATAAATTTGTGGCTGGTTTCTAACTTTGGAATTAATTTACAAAGCACTTATAATCATGTTTTTGCAAAGCAATCAAGAGATTATTTAAATTTTTGGAAACATAATGTAGGATTGATTTTTCGTTTTGGAAATTTAGAAATGAATCAAGATCATAAAATTGGACCAGGAACAGAAAAAGACGATTCTTACCTTCCTTCCATTTCCGTTCAAGAAAAAGAAAAAAGTTTTGTAGAAATAGAAGAAAAAGAAAAGAAAATTTTTTGTAATAAAGACAAAGACTCAGATAATGATGGAGTTTTAGACAAAGAAGATTTTTGTCCGAATCAATTTGGTTTGAAAAAATTTCAGGGTTGTCCTGATACAGACTCAGATAATATTCCAGATCATGAAGATAAATGTCCTAACAAGTTTGGAAAAAAAGAAAACAAAGGATGTCCTAATGTAGTTTTTCGACCTATTTTATTTGATTTGGGAAAATTTTCATTATCTCCTCGTACCTTCATAATTATTAATGAAATAGCTGAAATCATGATAAATAGTCTTCCTAATTCTAAATTTTGCATAAATGGATATACAGATCCTAATGGAAAATCACATTATAATAAAATTTTGTCTCTAAAAAGAGCTTATTCTGTATTTGAAGCCTTAGTCTCTAAAGGAGTGGATTCTTCTAGAATAGAAGTTAGAGGATTAGGAGTAGGAAAGAAAAAAGGACGACGTGTTGAAATCATAATACGAAAATCATAACAAATACAAAAAAATAAAAAGTCTCTTGTAATTTTCAAGAGACTTTTTTTGAATTTGAATGAGAAGATATATATATACTCACTTGATAAAGTATTAAAAGAGGAATTAAGACTATGATTGTACTTAAAATATCTCCAGGTGTTATGGCAGAAGCTATAACTAACATAATCAAGAAAGCATGTTTTCTATATTTTTTTAAAAATGAATAAGATATTAATTCCATTTTAGTAAGAAAAAATATGAAAAATGGAAATAAAAAAATGATTCCCATGGAAAACACTGAATGTACAATTAAAGATATATAATCTGATAAATCAAATATATTTTTCGGAATAGAACTTATTCTAAAAGAATATCCAAAATGAATTAAAAATGGACATAATATAAAATACCCGAAAAGAATTCCTAACAAAAACAGAAAAGTGACCATAATCAATATCCATATTGAATATTTTTTTTCTTTATCCGAAAGAGCCGGTTTTATGAATTTCCAAAATTCATAAAAAACATAAGGAAAAGATAAAATGATTCCTCCTATGAAACAAGTCCATACATAAATATTGAATTGACCAAATATCTGTCTATTCTGTATCTCCAAATTTTTATATAAAAAAGAAACGGAGTTCAAATGGATCCCTAATCCTAAAAAAGAATTTACTAATTTGTAAAATATACGGTAGGTAATGAAATCTGTTTTTGCTGGGCCAAAAAGAATACAATCAAATATAATATTTCTATTATTCATTAAAATAATCATTGAAATGATTATTGCGCAAAAACAATGAATTATATGTTTTCTTAATTCCTCAATATGTTTCCAAAACGGCATTTTGCTTTCGTTCATCAAAATTAAATTTTTTAAATAAAAAAATATTTTTTTTCAATATAATATCTTAAATTTCATATAAATGAAATTAAAATGTGGAATTATAGGTCTTCCAAATACAGGAAAGTCAACATTTTTTAATCTGATTTCCAAGTCCAAAGTTTTATCAGATAATTTTCCTTTTTCTACCATAGAACCAAATTATGGAGTTACACAAGTTCCAGATGAAAGACTACATGAACTCAAAAGAATCATTAATCCAACAAAAATTATTCCATCCGAAATAAAAATAGTAGATATAGCTGGATTAATTAAGGGATCGCATAAGGGGGAAGGTTTAGGTAATCGATTTTTATCTCATATTCGTGAAACAAATGTCATTATCCACATGATACGGTTTTTCCACGATATAAGTGTCCTTCATGTAGAAGGATCTGTAAACCCTATTAGGGATAAAGAAATTATTGATATGGAATTACAGTTTAAAGATCTAGAAACAATAGAAAAAAGATTAGAAAAAGTCACTAAAAAAAATCAAATCAATAAATCTACACATGTACTAAAAAAAATTTTTTCTTTTTTAAAAGAAGGAAAAAATATTAGAATGTATTCATTTCAAGAAAATGATGAAGAATATATAAAAGATTTACAGTTATTAACTGTAAAGCCTGTTATTTATGTATGTAATATAGACCATGAGTTAAATTACAAAACTAATTTACATATAGAAAATATGAAAAAAATAGTAAAAATGGAAAATTCTACTTTGGTAATTTTATCATTGAAAAAAACTTGTATAGGAATTGATCAAGTACTGAAAAAAACCTATGAATTATTAAACTTACAAAGTTTTTTTACAGTAGGAAAAAAAGAAATTCGATCTTGGTCTGTTCCCAATCCATGCACTGTTTATGAAGCTTCTTCAGTTATTCATACAGATTTTAAAAAAGGATTTATTCGTGCAAAAGTTATCCATTATGATGATTTTATCAAATATGGATCTGAAGAAAATGCAAAAAAAAAAGGAAAAATATTATTAGCAGGAAAAAATTATCTCATTCAGGATGGAGATATTATTCACTTTAGATTTAATCAATGAAAAATTGATTATTAATATTAATAGCCTGTAAAGTTTCAAAAATAAGTAAGACAGCTTGTTCTACATCTTTTTTATGAACCATTTCTACTGTGGTATGCATATATTTAAGAGGAATGGAAATTAAAGCAGACAATACCCCCTTATTGGAATAAGCAAAAGCATCTGTATCTGTCCCCGTGTATCTAGATGATACTAAACGTTGAAAATATATTTTTTTACTGTTAGCAGTATTAATAATCAATTCTCTAACATTTTTGTGTATTGAAGGAGCATATCCAATGACAGGCCCCAATCCGCATCTAACATCACCTTGTATTTTTTTATCAATCATAGGAGTATAAGTGTCATGTGTAACATCTGTAACAATAGCTACATTGGGTTGTATAGTTTGAGATATCATTTTAGCCCCTTTTAATCCTACTTCTTCTTGAACTGAATTCACTATGTATAATCCAAATTTTAAATCAATACTATTTTTTATTATCATCTTTGCTACTTCTGCTATAATAAAACCTCCTATTTTATTATCTAATGCTCTAGATACAAAATAATTGTTATTCATAATAAAAAACTTATCAGGATAAGTAATCACACAACCTACATGAACCCCCATATTAATTGCTTCAATTTTACTGGAAACACCAATATCTACAAATATATTATCTACATTAGGAGATTTTTCTTCTGAAATTTTTCTTGTATGAATTGCAGGCCATCCAAATACTCCATGTACAAATCCTTTTTCCGTATGAATGATTACTCTTTTAGATGGTGCGATTTGGTGATCGGATCCTCCATTCCGAGATACATATATGATCCCTTCTTCTGTGATATAATTAACATACCATGATATTTCATCAACATGAGCTTCAATAATTAATTTGTATGGAGAATTAGAGTTAATGATTCCTACTGCTGTACCATATAAATCGGTTTGTATTTTTTCTACATAAGAACTAATATGATTAATCCATATTTTTTGTCCTGCATCCTCATATCCTGTTGGAGAATATTCATTCAAATATTTTTCAAGAAATTTAATAGAATTACTATCAATTGAATATGAATCATTACTCATACCTTATATCTATTTTTAAAATTAAACTAAATTTTTTAATATTATTTTATTGAATACTAATAATAATAATAAAATACTAAATTAAACAAAAATATATCCTTTAAATATGAATTTAGCACTTCCGGTTAAAGAGATATTTTTATATTCATTTTTTATTTTTGTTAATGAAACCCATAATTTTCCTCCAAGAGTTTGAACTAAAATTCCTTCAACATTATCTTTTATTTTATTAGTTTCACATGCAGCAATAACAGCGGCAACAACTCCTGTTCCACAAGATAAAGTTTCATTTTCTACTCCTCTCTCATAAGTACGTACTTGTAGCGTATTATTTTCAAGTATTTTTACAAAATTTACATTAACTCCTTTTTCCAAATAAGGACTTTGAAATCTAATTTTTTTTCCTTCTTTATACACATTTTTTTCTTTTATATTCTCTACAAAAAGAATATGATGTGGAGAGCCTGTATTTAAAAAAACGTATTTTTTATGAATTTCTATTGTATTTTTATCTATATTAAGTAGATTAATGGAAACTAAATTATCCTTTATAAATCCATTATGGTATCCATCTATAGCTCTGAAATAAATTTTATTTTTTTTTGTGATTCCTAATTTCTTAGCAAAAGAAATCGCACATCTTCCCCCATTTCCACACATTGTGCTTTCTTTTCCATCGGAATTATAATATTTCATATAAAAGTCACTTTTGTATTCATCATCATTTTTAATCAAAATAATTCCATCGGCTCCAATTCCAAAATGTCTATCACATAATTTTTTGAACAAAAAAGGGTTTTCTATTTTTTCTTGTCTAGAATCTATGAGTATGAAATCATTTCCCGTACCTTGATATTTATAAAAACTCAATTCCATAATAACGAAGTTAATATTATTTTTTGAACTGTAAAATTATTAATTTCCATATATTTGTTTTGTTTTATTAATTAAAAATCACTAATAAAAAAAATATGAAGAAAATAGTTTTTTATATTGTACTGAGCAGTATTATGAGTTCAATAATAACTGTTGCTGCATATAAACAATACGCTAAAGAAGAAACTTCACTTTTTCCATATACAACAACATCTCCTTTAGCAAGGACAAAGTTTACCTCATCAGATTCTTCATCATTGGTTAGTTCTGCTGGATTTCCTGATTTTACCAGAGTTGTATCTAAAACCATACATGCAGTAGTCAATGTAAAAAATTATTCAAAAAAATATAATAATCAATTTGATCCATTTGATTTCTTTTTTGGATTTCCTGATGATTTTGGAAATAGTAGAGGAAGAAAACCTCAAAGAAATGATACACCTGGACTTCATGGATCTGGAGTCATCATATCTCCTGATGGATATATTGTTACTAATAATCATGTTATAAAAGATGCAGAAAAAATAGAAATATCTCTTAGCGATCAAAGAACTTATAAAGCTAAATTAATAGGAACTGATTCTAGTACAGATATAGCTTTATTAAAAATTAATGAAAAAAATTTACCTTTCATTTATTTTTCGGATTCTAATAAAGTACAAGTAGGAGAGTGGGTTCTAGCGATAGGAAATCCTTTTGATTTAAACTCAACTGTTACAGCAGGTATCATAAGTGCCAAAAATAGAAGTTTGGGGATATTAAGAGGAGAAACACAATCAGCCATTGAATCTTTTTTTCAAACAGATGCAGCCGTAAATCCTGGAAATAGCGGAGGAGCTTTAATTAACGCTAATGGGGAATTAATTGGAATTAACACGGCTATTTCTTCAGCTTCAGGAAATTTTATAGGATATAGTTTTGCTGCTCCTTCTAACTTGGTAGCAAAAGTAATACAAGATATCAAAAAATACGGGACCGTACAACGTGCATATTTAGGAGTGAGAGGAATGGATCTTTCTAAAACAGAATATTTAAAAGCTTATAATAAAGAAACACATCAAAATATAAAATCACAACAGGGTTTTTTAATAGGAGAAGTCTTTGAAAAAAGTGGGGCTTCAGATGCTGGACTTAAAAAAGGAGATATCATAAAAAGCATAGATGGAAAACTTATACAAAACGTTGCAGATTTATCATTTATTGTAGGGACGAAATATCCAGGGGATAAAGTTAAAGTAAATGTTATACGAAACAGACAGAAAAAAACTTTTAACGTTATTTTAAAAGATTTGCAAGGAAGAACAAAAATAAGAACTAAGGAGGAAATTACTCCATCTGAATTATTAGGAGCAATATTTGAACCACTTAGTTCAGAGTATAAAAAAGATTTTGGAATTGGTTATGGTATTAGAATTGTAGAGATAAGAACAGGTCGTTTAAGTGCTATAGGTTTAGAAGAAGGAGATATTATTTTATCTATTAATGGGGAAAAAATGAAAAAACCTCATGATGTTGATAGAGTTTTAAAAAAATACTCAGGAGACGTGACCATAAAATCTATCAAACAAAATGGACAAGTGTATATAGCAGGATTTGAAATGAATTAATTCAATTCATACTTCTATTCCTATAAAATAACAATGTAATTATGCCATAAATAACATTGGGGAGCCAAACGGCTAAATAAGAAGGAATATAATCCTTGTTAGAATATGTTTTTGTGATTTCTATAAAAAAAATATAAAAAAAAGCTAATATAATTCCTATAATCATATTATAAGCTATTTCTCCTTTTTTTCTTTTTGTAGATATGGATAAACCTAAAAAAGTGAATATTAAAGTAGAAAAAGGGAGACTTGTTCTTTGATAATATTCATTTAAATGCATATTCATATTTTTTTTGTTTCCTTCTGTATCAATGAATTTTTTCAATTCATGAATATTCATAGTTTCTGCTATATATTCCTCTGGTAAAAATTGTTCCGGTGTTATGGGAAATTTTTTTATCTTATAATTTCCTATATTTAAAGAATCATGATTTTTTTTGATTATAGTTTCTCTATAATCAAAAAAAATATATATTCTATGTTTTTTGGCCCAAAAAATGTTTTTAGATTTTAGAATGTATATTAGTTTTTTTCCATTAAACTTTTGATATACACATTTTTTTCCTATATTTTTTTTTCTTGAAAAATTTTGAATAAAAATATACTCATTTTTTGAAATTTGAGTACTTATCGTTTGATTTTTTTCATATTTATTTTTATATCTTGGGCTTAACAAATATTGATAATGAAATTGATTTTTTTTTTTGTTAGCTACAGGTAAAAAATAATAATTTATTATTAAAGCGACTCCTCCTATCATAATAGCTGAGATCAAGTAAGGAAGCGTTAATCTTCTAAAACTAATGCCACTTGATAGAATTGCTGTGATTTCTGAATTATGAGTTAATTTAGATGTGAAAAAAATAACAGATAAAAAAACGGAAATAGGAGAAAAAGTATTCATTAACCATATGGACCAAAAAGGATAATAATAAATTAAAGCCTCTTTAATTGATCCTTGATTATTTTCTAAACGATGCATCCGTTGAGAAATGTCTATAATGACAGATAGAAATTGTATAGAAACAGTAATAAATATGAAAGTACTAATGAAATTACGAATAATATAACGATCAATAATTTTCATATTTTTTATAAACGTTCTTGTAACAAAGGAATCATATCTTTTTTCCAAGATAAAAATTCATTGCGCATGATATGAATTTTTGCTTCTTGAAGTAGATGAAAATAAAAAGAAAGATTATGTATAGAAGCGATTTCTTTTGCTAAATTATCTCTAGATAAAAAAAGATGTCTTACATATGATTTACTATATAATTGATCTACATAAGAATTTCCGAATTCATCTAAACAGGAATAATCTTTCTCCCATTTTTTATTTTTTATATTCATGATTCCTTTCCATGTAAATAACATTCCATGACGTCCATTTCTTGTAGGTATAACACAATCGAACATGTCTATTCCAAGAGAAATTCCTTCTATAAGATCTGCAGGATACCCAACTCCCATTAAATACCTAGGTTTTTCTTTAGGTAAAATGTCTGTTAATAGATCAGTAATACTATGTGTTTGTTCTTTTTCTTCTCCTAAACTTAATCCACCTATAGCATACCCTTCTGCTTCTAAGCAGGAAATCTCTTCTATTGAATATTTTCTTAGATCTGTATAAATACTTCCTTGTATAATAGGAAAAAAACTTTGTTTATAGTTATATATTTCTGGATTATTTTGTAAATAAGAATAACATTTTTTTAACCAACGATGTGTTCTTTTTACAGATTTTTTGGCTTCTGTATGACTGCATGGAAAAGGGGGACAATCATCAAAAGCCATAATAACGTCTCCCCCTATAAAACGTTGAACTTTCATAGATGTTTCAGGAGAAAAAAAATGAAAGGATCCATTTATAATAGATTTAAATACAACCCCGTTTTCAGTAATTTTATTTAATTTTTTCATAGAAAAAATTTGAAATCCTCCACTATCTGTTAATATAGATTCCTTCCAGTTTAAAAAGGAATGAATTCCTCCGGCTTGATATAATACTTCAATTCCGGGTTGAAAATATAAATGATAAGTGTTTCCAAGAATTATTTTATACATTTTATCAAGTTCATGTGTCGGAACTGATTTAACATAACCTTTTGAAGCTACTGGCATAAAAACAGGAGTTTCTATTTTCCCATGATCCGTTTCTATAATTCCTATCCTTGCTTTGGAAAAGTTATCTATTTTAATTAAGTCAAATTTCATTTGAAAAATTTTAACGATATATGCAACATATAGTTATAAAATATAATTTCGTTCTATATAAAAATGAATTTACAATACCATCATAAACCAGTTCTTATAAAAGAAAGTATAGAAAATTTAATTACACATAAAAATGGTATTTATGTAGATGCCACATTTGGTGGAGGGGGACATTCTAATGCCATTTTGAAAAAATTAGATAAAAAAGCAACTTTGATAGCTTTGGATCAGGATAAGGAATCTATAAAAAAAAATTTCATTAAAGATAAACGTTTTCATCTATTTCACAATAATTTTATTCACATACGCGATATTTTGAATAAAAATCGTATCTATAAAATATCAGGAATATTAGCAGATTTAGGGATTTCATCTTTACAAATGGACAATATTACAAGAGGTTTTTCGAATCAATACAATTGTATTTTAGATATGAGAATGAACCAAGAATCCTTTTATTCTGCTCAAAATGTTCTAAATGAATGTTCAAAGCAAGAGTTATTTCATATATTTTATGAATATGGAGAATTTAAAAATGCAAAAAAAATTGCAGAAAAAATATTAAAAGAACGTTTAAAAAAAAATATTACGACTACTTTGGATTTAGTTCATATTTTTTTTATAAAAGGATCTTTTAAAAAAAGAAAAAGATTTTTCGCTAGACTTTTTCAATCTATACGAATAGAAGTGAATAATGAAATAAATGTTTTAAAGAATTTTTTATTAGAATCTTCTAAAATTCTTTTACCAGGAGGTAGAATCGCTATAATTTCATATCATTCTATAGAAGATAGAATCATTAAATTTTTTTTTAAAAAAGGAATCATAATAAATAAAATAAATTTTAAAACGATTCCATTCAAAATGATTCATAAAAAAGTAATTAAACCTAGTTTTCAAGAGATCATAAATAATCCACGATCTAGAAGCGCAAGATTAAGAATAGCAGAAAAAACTTAATAATGTCATAAATAAAAATGAAAACAAATGTACGAGATATCCTGAAAGGAAAATTTTTAGTTAAAGAAGATGCTTATCGTAGTTGGAATTTTATTGTTTTTATTACCATACTATCTTTAATTAGCATTACTAGTTCACATATGATGGATCGAAAAATTAGAGAAATAACTAAAATTAGTGAAGAAATCAAGGAATTAAAATCTGAATATGCAGATATTCATAGTCAATGTATGAAAATGCAATTAGCCTCTTTTATAAGAAAAAAATTAGTTAATGGATTAAAATATTTAGAATCTCCTCCATACGAATTAGTTATAAAAGATAAAAAAAAATATGGATCAGATACAATAAAATAAATAATGAAACAAAAAAGATATATTTTATTATATAAATCTTACTTAATTGGTTTTTTATTCATATTTATTGCTGCACTAATTATTTTTAATTTATTCTATATTCAAAATTATTCAGAAGGATACAAAAAATATTTTATAGAAAAAACGATTAGAACCAATTTAATTAAGGCTAAACGTGGAAATATTTATGCGTCAGACAGTAGTATTTTAGCAATGTCTGTGATAAGATATGATATTCACATTGATTTTATGTCCATATCTGATAAATTATTTCAAGAAAATATTTATTCTTTATGTAACTCTTTAGAGTTTTTATTTAGAAAACCAAAATTTTTTTTCTATAAAAAATTTCAGTATGAAAAGAAAAAAGGAAATAGATATTTTTTATTAGCAAAAAATTTAGATTATCCACATTTTAAAATATTGCGAAATTTTCCCATTTTCAATAAGGGACAAATACGAGGCGGTTTTATTGTAGAAAAAAAAATATGCAGAATTCACACATTGGAAAATATTGGAAAAAGAACATTAGGATATGATGATCATAGAGGAAAAGCAGGATTGGAAGGAGCTTTTAGCAAATATTTAAAAGGAAAGAATGGAAAAAGATTAGAACAACGTATTAGTTTTAAAATATGGAAACCATTGAAATCAGAAAACGATATTCGTCCAGAAAATGGGAAAGATGTTTATTCTACTATAGATATATATTTACAAGATATAGCCTATCATGCTTTACTCCAAGAATTGTCTATTTCTCAAGCAGATCATGGGTGTGTGGTTTTGATGGATGTAAAAAGTGGAGAAATTCCTGCTATGATCAATCTGGAAAAAACAAAGAAACATACTTACGAAGATTTAAGAAATTTTGCCGTATGGGAAGGAAGTGAACCTGGGTCTACTTTTAAAACAATGGCCATTCTGGCCGCTTTAGAAGATAAAAAAATAGATATGGATATGATTGTCAATACCAAAGGCGGAGTCATGAAATTAAGAGGAAAAAAAATACGCGATAGTCATTATAATGGATATGTTAAAATGAATCCAAAGCAAATTTTAGAATTATCTTCAAATGTGGGAATCGCGAAAATTATTTATGATAATTATAAAAAAAATCCGGAAAAATTCATAGAACACTTACGAAAATGGAAATTGGATAGAAAAATAGGAATTGACATTCCGGGGGAAAGCCTCCCTTTCATTCCAAAACCTGGAAAAAAAAATTGGAGTAGCATTACTTTACCATGGATGACTTTTGGATATAATATAAAACTAACTCCTTTACAAATACTTACTTTTTACAATGCTATTGCAAACCAGGGAAAAATGATTAAACCTTTATTTATTAGAGAAATAAAACATCATGGAAAAAGCATAAAGAAATATACAAAACCGATTGTAATGAACCCTTCTATAGCTGAAAAATCATCTTTGATTAAAATTCAAAATATGTTAGAAGGAGTCGTAAAAAATGGAACCGCTAAGAAATATTATAATCCAGAATATCCTTATGCGGGAAAAACGGGAACAACACAGTTAAATTATTGGATGAAAGGAAAACCTTTATCTTATAATAGTTCTTTTGTAGGGTATTTCCCTTCTAAAAATCCAAAATATTCTTGTATTGTCGTTATTTCAAAACCAGAAAAAGGATACTACGGTATTGAGGTCGCCGTTCCTGTATTTGACAAAATAGCTAAATCTATTTATCCTAGAATAGGAAAAAAAATACTTTTTAAAAAAAAAGAAAATCAAGAAGATTTACTATATAAAATTATAGAATCAAAAAATTTTTTTATTGATCAATCTATAATGCCGAATATTGTATCTGTTCCTGGAAAAGAAATCATCCCTATATTAGAAAATAAGGGTTTTCATATACAATATGAAGGAATAGGAAAAGTGGTGACTCAATCTGTTCAACCAGGAAAAAAATTGAAAAAAAATCAAATTATATTTTTGAAATTAGAAGAATGAAAAAACTATTAAAAGATGTTTTGAAAAAAGTACATGTATTAAAAATGATAGGAAAAAATACTTCTAAATTTATAGAAGGAATTACTATGGATTCAAGAATAGTACAACCCAATATGATTTTTTTAGCTATAAAAGGGAAAATAACAGATGGACACCAATTTATTATGAATGCGATCCAAAAAGGTGCTAATACTATAATTTGTGAAAGTAGTTTCTTACCCATTCATATTCATAAATATATCACCTATGTACTGGTTCCAAATTCTATAGAAGCTTTAGGTATTATCTCCTCTAATTTTTATGATAATCCTACAAAAAAAATAAAATTAATAGGAGTTACCGGAACAAATGGAAAAACTTCAGTAGCTACGATCCTTCATCAGTTATTTTCTAAAATGGGAGAAAAAAATATTCTTATTTCTACTATGGGTATAAAAATATTATCTATAAAATATTCTACTACACATACAACTCCAAATATTATTGATATTAATAAATATTTAAATATTTCAATAAAAAAAGGATGCAAATACGCTTTTATGGAAGTAAGTTCACATGGAATCCATCAAAAAAGAATTGCAGGATTATTATTTAGAGGAGGTGTTTTTACTAATATAACACATGATCACTTAGATTATCATAGATCTTTTGATTGTTATTTATCTATTAAAAGGCTTTTTTTTGAAAATTTATCTGAAAAAGCTTTTGCATTAATTAATTCCGATGATGAAAATTCGCATAATATAATAAAAAAAACTTTAGCTAAAACCTATTTTTATGGAATAAAAAAAAATGCCAATTTTAAAATAAAAATTTTGAAAGAAAACATTGAGGGGAATCAATTACTGATTGATGGCCATAAAATTTTTACCCATTTGATAGGAAGATTTAATATTTATAATCTATTAGCTAGTTACGCAACAGCTGTTTTATTAGGTAAAAAAAAATATGATATTTTGAAAAATATAAAATATGTTAAACCCATCAAAGGCCGTTTTGAGCAATTTATATCCAATTCTGGGATTCATGTTATTGTAGATTATGCACACAATCCAGATGGATTAAAATCTATTTTTAATACTCTTAAAATAATAAAAAAAACTTATGAAAAGTTAATTTGTATTATAGGTTGTGGAGGGGATAGAGATATAAAAAAACGTCCTTTAATGGGAAAAATTGTTTATGAAACATGTGATATATCTATTTTTACATCCGATAATCCTAGATATGAAAATATGAATAAAATATTCAATGATATGAAAAATTTTAAATCATATCTAAAAAAAAAATCTATTTTAACCTTTGTGAAACGAAAAGAAGCTATTCAAGCCGCAATTCAAATTGCTAAAAAAAAAGATATTATTCTGATAGCTGGAAAAGGACATGAAACTTTTCAAGAAATCAAAGGAATACGTTATTCTTTTAATGATATGAAAATAGCTAAAGATTTGTTAAAAACTTACGATAAGTAAGATGATAAATTTTTTTAAATTAAAATATTTAATTTATATCTCTTTTTTCATTAATATAAATTCTGTTTTTTACAGAGCTATTATCGCTTTTTTTTTATCGTTTTGTATAGCTTTTATTTTATATCAAAAAATTATATGTTGGAATCGAAAAAATCGTATTATAGGAGAAAAGATACGAGATCTTGGCCTGTTTGGTCAAAAAGAAAAAGAAGGAATCCCTACCATGGGTGGTCTTGTTATTATATTTTCTACGTTAATTCCTACAATATTACTTTCTACATTAAACAATGTATATGTATTCATGTTGATAATGACTACATTGTATATGGGTTGTATTGGATTGATAGATGATTATATTAAAATAAAACATAATAAAAAAGGACTTAGTATAATGGGAAAAATATTCAGCCAAATTTTATTAGGAATCTTTATTGGAATTACTATGTATTTTAACACAAGCATTTCGATTCAAGAACAAAAAATAGCATCAAAAGATTCACAGTTTTTGAAAGAAAAAGAATATGGATTCAAAACCACTATTCCCATTTTCTCTTCCATATATCATAATAATGAATTTAACTATGCCTATTTTTTGAGTTGGTATAATCAGAAATGGAAAAAATATGCATGGATTATTTTCATTCCTGTTGTGATTGTTATTATTACATTTTTATCCAATGGAGCTAATTTAACTGATGGAATAGACGGATTAACAGCTGGAATTTCTTCTATCATTTTTGTAACCTTATCTTTGTTATCTATAATTTCCAGTAATAAAATATATTCCTCCTATTTTCATTTTATATATATTCCTCATCTAAAAGAGATTATCATATTCTCTTTTTCTTTTTTAGGATCTTTAATCAGTTTTCTTTGGTATAACACTTATCCAGCTCAAATTTTCATGGGAGATACTGGAAGTTTAACTATAGGAGGAGTTATCGCTACATTAGCTATTATTAATAGAAAAGAATTAATATTGCCTATTTTGTGTGGAATTTTTTTTATCGAAAATATTTCTGTGATGATGCAAATATTATATTTTAGATATTCTAAAAAAAAATATGGTATAGGAAAAAGAATTTTTCTCATGGCTCCTTTACATCATCATTTTCAAAAACTAGGATATCATGAAAATAAAATTTTTAATCGTTTTATTATTATACAAATGATGCTTTCTATGTTAGTATTTATTTTATTAATTCATAAATAAAAATAAACAATGAAAAAAAAATTCATAGTTGTATTGGGAGGAGGAGAAAGTGGAGTCGGGGCCGCTTTATTAGCTAAGAAAAATGGATTAGAAATATTTTTATCGGATTCTGGAATGATTCTAAATAAATACAAAAAAATTTTAATAGAAAATAAAATTCATTTTGAAGAAAAAGGACATACAGAGAATATAATCATTCAAAATGCTATTAAAGTGATAAAAAGTCCTGGAATTTATAAAAATAATCCTTTTATCAAAAAAATAAATTTTTTAGGTATACCTATACAATCCGAATTAGAATTCGGAAAAAGTTATATTGAAAATTCTTATTTTATTGGAATTACAGGAAGTAATGGAAAAACAACAACCTGTTCCATTATTTATAAAATACTTAAAAAAAAAGGAATGAATGTAGGAATAGCAGGAAATATTGGACATAGTTTTTCTAAAGAAGTCATAAAAAAAAAGATGTTTATATATTGGAAATGAGTAGTTTTCAGTTAGATGATTGTTTGAACTTTCGTTCAAATATTGCTGTATTATTAAATATAACAAGAGATCATTTAAATATATATGATAATATTGATAATTACATTGATTCCAAATTTAGAATAGCAACATTTCAAAAAAAAGAAGATATTTTCATCTATAATTATGATGATCCTATTATAAGAGAGGGATTGAAAAAATATCCCATTGCATCTCACTGTATTCCTTTTTCTATAAAAAAAGAATTACATATAGGCGCTTATATAAAAAATAACAAAATATTTATTCGGAATCGAAAAAATAAAGAAATATATTTTATAAATGTAAAAGATATTCCTTTAATAGGAGATCATAATCTCTATAATATTATGGTTTCATTAATTATATCTGAAATATTAAACGTAAAAAAAGAATCAGTAATTTCCATACTATTAAAATTGAAATCGATAGAGCATCGGATGGAAAAAATTATAAATATAAATGGAGTACAATTCATTAATGATTCTAAAGCTACTAATGTAAATGCAGTTTTTTATGCATTAAAAAGTATAAATGCACCGATTATATGGATAGCAGGAGGGGAAGATAAAGGGAATAATTATATAGAATTAATTCCTTTAGTTAAAAAAAAAGTGAAAGCTATAATTTTTTTAGGAAAAAACAATGAAAAAATTATAAACTTTTTTCAAAATATCATTGATATTATTTTGGAAACGAAAAGTATTAAAAAAGCTGTTTATATGGCATATATATTATCTTCTCATGGAGATAACGTTGTATTCTCTCCTGCTTGTTCTAGCTTTGATCTTTTTAAAGATTATAAGGAAAGAGGAAATAAATTTAAACAAGAAGTAAGGAAACTGATTTATGAAAATTTATAAAAAAATAGAGCTATTTTTAAATAAATACATAAAAGGAGATAGGTATTTATGGGCTTTCATCTCTTTATTAGCTATATTTTCATTTTTACCAGTTTACTCTGCTAGTACAAACTTAGTTACTACATATGGAGGAACAAATACAGTATTTAGTTATTTATTAAAACATGCTCTTTTTTTGTTAGTTGGATTTTTTATCCTTTTTTTTACTCAATTTATAGATTATAAATATTTTTACCGTATGTCTATTCTTTCCATGCCTATAGTATTCATTTTATTAATTTTCACGATGAGTCAAAGAAAAGAATTAGATGGAGTCAATGCTTCTCGTTGGTTACATATTCCTATTATAAATATATCTTTTCAAACTTCCAGCATCGCTGGATTAGTTATTTTTATCTATTGTGCCAGATATTTAGCTCAAAAAAAGAAAGAACGAATAAACTTTATAAATTCTTTTTTTCCTTTGTTATTTCCAATATTTTTTATAATTGGACTTATTTTTCCTGCTAACGGATCTACTGCTGCTATTGTTTTTATATCCGTTTTAATTTTACTTTTTATAGGAGGATATCCTATAACTAGTATTATAGGAGTTCTTTTAATGGGGATTTTATTGTCAGGAATATATATTTATTCTGTAATCAAATGGGGAAATCCTATGAACAGAGTTTATACATGGAAAAGTCGTATAGAAAAATTTTTGGATCATGAATCTGAAGAAAGTTATCAAATGAAACAATCTAAAACGGCAATCGTTTTAGGAAATAAATTTGGTCGTGGCCCTGGAAAGAGTATTTTAAAGGGTTTTTTACCACAATCTTCTTCAGATTTTATCTATGCTATTATAATAGAAGAATATGGATCTTTTGGAGGAATAATACTTTTATTCATTTATATACTAATTCTCATGAGAATTATGATAATAGCTACGAAAGTACAAAATTATTTTTGTTCTCTTTTGGTTCTATCTGTAGGTTTTCCTATTATAAATCAAGCGCTTATTAATATGGGGATAGCTGTTGGTTTATTCCCCGTTACAGGACAAACTTTGCCTCTTATTAGTGCAGGAGGAACTTCTATGTGGGTTACTTTTTTTAGTTTTGGCATCATATTAAGTGTCAGTCGAATGATATATAAAAATTCAACGGACATCACTAAAATACAAAATGAACATGAACTATAATATTTCACCTAAAGTCATTATTGGAAGTGGAGGGACCGGAGGTCACATCTATCCGGGGATAGCTATTGCTAATGAACTTAAAAAAAAATTCCAAAAATCAATATTTTGTTTATTGGATCTAAGAATCATATGGAAATGCGAGAAATACCTAGATTTGGGTATTCTATTGAAAGCATTTGTATTTCAGGAGGAAAAGATAAATTTTTTTCTATATCAGGCTTTATTTTATCTATACAACTAATATATAGCTTTTTTTTGGCAAATAAAATTATTAAAAGATTTTCTCCAGATATAGTTATCGGAACAGGTGGATTTGTAAGTTTTCCTACCTTATATGCTGCAATAAAAAATAAAATACCTATTCTAATTCAAGAACAAAATTCTTTCCCTGGATTAACCAATAGAATATTTTCTCGTTACGCAAATAAGATATGCATTGCTTACGATCAAGCAAAAAAATATTTTCCAAAAGAAAAAACGATCATAACTGGAAATCCAGTAAGATCTGAAATATTACAATTGCCTAGTAAAGAAAAAGCTTGTATTCATTTAGGATTAAAAATTACAAAACCTATCATTCTATCTATAGGAGGAAGTCAGGGGTCCAATAGTATGAATAATGCTTGGATAAAAGGATTAAACAAGATAATAGAATTGGATATGCAACTTATTTGGCAAGTAGGAAAATTAGATCTCCATAAAGTTAAAAAAAATAAAATGTCTGATCATTCGAATATTATTTTTATGGAATTTATTGAAAATATACCGATATGTTATGCCGCGGCAGATATTATTGTATCTAGAGCTGGAGCTTTAACTATATCAGAAATATGTTTAATAGGAAAACCACATATATTGATTCCTTTTCCTTGGTCTTCGAATGATCATCAAAATAAAAATGCTAAAATATTAGAAGAAAAAGAAGCGGCTTTAATTATAAAAAATGAAGAAATTGAGCAAAAATTAGTGAATTCTGTTATTCAATTAGTGAATGATTCCAATATGAAAAAAAAAATGAGTAAAAATATATTAGAATTAGGAAAACCTAAAGCAACGAACGATATTGTAAACGAGATTTTACAAATTATTTTATGAACTTAAACCAAATTGATTCTTTTTATTTTATAGGAATATGAACTTAAACCAAATTGATTCTTTTTATTTTATAGGAATAGGAGGGGTGGGGATGAGCTCCCTAGCTAGATATTTCCATACTATGGGTAAAACTGTTCATGGTCATGATCAAGATAAAACATTTATGACAAAAGAATTAGAAAAAGAAGGAATATCCATAAATTATCATGATAGTATCGAAATATTACCCAAATGGGTATTATCCAAACAATGTTTGATTGTATATACTCCAGCCATTCCTAATCATCATAAACAATGGATGTATTTAAAAAAATATGGTAAAAATATAAAAAAACGTTCTCAAGTATTAGCTTTAATTACAGAAAATGATATTTGTATAGCCATAGGAGGAACACATGGAAAAACAACTACTTCTACCTTATTAGGACACATTTTATATAGTGTTGGAATGAATGTTACTGCTTTTTTAGGAGGAATATCTGAAAATTATAAATCTAATTTAATATTGAATAATGTATGTAATGGAAAAAAAATTTTTTTGGTAGAAGCCGATGAATTTGATCATTCTTTTTTATATTTATCTCCTAATATAGCATGTATAACCTCTTTTGACCAAGATCATGTAGATACTTATCCAAAAAAAGAAGCCTTGAAAAAGGCTTATATAGTTTTTTCAAATAGAATAAAAAAACCATATAAAAAAATATTTCTTCACCGAGAAGAATTTTTTCGATCTTATAACGCTATATATTATTCAGTGCTAAAAAAAGAAAATTATTATTCCAATCATCTTTATATAAAAGAAAATAAATGGTATTTTGATTTTCATACTCCTACAGAAACATGGAAATCTTTGCCTTTACCGATTCCAGGGAAACATAACTTAAAAAACGTTACAGCCGCATTAGCCATATCTGACTATCTTAAAATTCCTAAAACAAAAATCATAAAAGCTTTATTTTTATTTAAAGGAATCAAAAGAAGATATTCCATTCATTATCAATCTTCAAAAAAGATATATATAGATGATTATGCGCATCATCCGACAGAAATCAATGCTTTGATTAATACTGTAAGAAAATGTTTTCCAAATAAAAAGATATTGGGTGTTTTTCAACCTCATTTATTTAGTAGAACTAAATTTTTTGAAAAATCTTTTGCAAAAAGTTTAGAAAATCTTGATATTTTAATTTTACTAGATATTTATCCAGCTAGAGAATTTCCCATAAATGAAGTTAATTCTAATAATTTGTTAAAAAAAATAAAAATGAGTTATAAAGAAATATCTACTATGTCCAAAGTTTTGGAAAAAATTGAAAAAAAAGATTTTGATATTATTCTGACAATAGGAGCTGGGAATATAGATACCTTAATTATTCCTATCAAAGAATGGTTGTATAAACGATATGGAGAAATAAAATAAATGAAAAATAATAAAATATTCTTTATCATTATTTTATTATTATATATAATTTGTATGATATCGCTTGTTTATTTTTCTCAAAAAACACATCAAAAAAAATTTTTAAAAAAATTTAATATTATCATTGATCCATTATCAAAAAATCATTTTGTAAATGAAGAAATTATTAAAAATATTCTATTTTATAAAACAAAAAAAATTGAAAAAGAAATCGGTCAATTATGTATATTGAGAATGGAAAAAAAATTAAATAATTACCCTTTTATAAAAAAATCTGAAGTGTTTCTTAGTGTAGATGGGACTCTTAATATTAAAATTTTGCAAAAAGAACCCATATTAAGAATTAAAAATGTAAATCAAGAATATTATCTTACTAAGGATGCGGAAAATTTAGAACTTTCTTCTTTTTATTCCTCAAAAGTCATATTAGCAAAAGGCCCATTTTCAAAAGAAGAAAAAAAATATTTAACAAATCTAGTCCAATTCATAAACTCCGATGAATTATTAAAAAACCAAATTATTAGCATAAAAAAAAATAATAAAAATTCATTTATTTTAATTCCGAAAATCGGAAATCATCATGTTATATTAGGAAATATAAAAAATTTTAAAAATAAATTGAATAAATTAAAAGCATTTTATAAGCAGTACCTAAATAAAATAGATATTAATCAATACAAAAGTATTGATTTGCAATATAAAGACCAAGTAGTCGCAAAAAAAAGATAAGTCTATGGAATATCAAGATATAGCTATAGGTCTTGATGTGGGGACCACGAAGATTGTAGCTATGGTAGGGAGGAGAAATGAATATAATAAAATTGAGATCCTAGGGATAGGTAGATCTAAAAGTGTAGGTGTACATAGAGGGGTTGTAAATAATATAACTCAAACAATTGAAGCTATTCGTGAAGCAGTATCTGAAGCCGAACATAGTTCTGGTTTGAAAATAAAAGAAGTTATTGTTGGAATAGCAGGACAACATATTAGAAGTCTACAACATAATGATTATATTACTAGATTAGATTTTGAAAATGTCATCAGTCAAAAAGATATACAAAAATTAATAGATCAAGTTCATAAACTGGTTATGCAGCCAGGAGAAGAAATCATTCATGTTCTTCCACAAGAATATAAAGTGGATAGTCAAGCAGAAATTGTAGAACCGATAGGAATGTATGGAAGTCGTTTAGAGGCAAATTTTCATGTAGTAGTAGGACAAATTTCTTCGATACGAAATATTGGAATATGTGTTAAAGCCGCAGGATTGAATTTAGCTGGAATGACCTTAGAACCTTTAGCCTCTGCTGAAGCTGTATTAAGTCCAGAAGAAAGAGAAGCAGGTGTTGCTTTAGTAGATATAGGAGGAGGGACTACGGATATTGCTATATTTAAAGATAACATTATCCGTCATACTGGCGTGATTCCTTTTGGAGGAGATGTCATTACTGAAAATATAAAAACAGATTGTTTAATTATTGAACGGCAAGCAGAATTACTAAAAATCAAATTCGGATCTGCATGGCCAGGAGAAAATAAGGAAACAGAAATTGTTTGTATTCCTGGATTAAGAGGTCGTGACCCTAAAGAAATTTCTTTAAAACACCTTTCCCAAATTATTCATATACGAGTATGTGAAATTTTGGAACAAGTAAATGTAGAAATAAAAAATTATGGAAATGAAGAACAAAAGAAAAGACTTATTGCAGGATTAGTAATGACAGGTGGAGGTTCTCAACTTCAACATATTCGTCCATTAACAGAATATATTACTGGAATGGATGTTCGTATAGGGTATTCTAATGAACACATTGCAGGAGGGGAAAACGGTCTGATAAGTAATCCAGAATATGCCACGTCTATAGGATTAGTAATTAAAGGGCTTGATGATCAAAAAAAATATATTTATGCAACCTCAGATATGGTACATAGACATGATGAAAATTCTGAGTCTATTTCTACAAAATTTTATAATAAAAATCGTAGATTAAATTATGAGGAGGATCATAGAAAGAAAAAAAATAAAACAAAATCAAAATCTTTTCTTGAAATTTGGGCAGATAAGTTCCGTCAAATATTGAATGATACAGAATAATAAACCATGAAATGAAAAAAGAAGATTTTATACAAAAAAAAGAAAACCCTCAATTGGAGTTTCAAAAAAATCGTTCAGCTTCTATTAAAGTAATTGGAGTAGGAGGAGGAGGAAGTAATGCTTTAAGTCATATGTTTGAACAAGGAATTACTGGAGTTGATTTTATAGCGTGTAATACGGATGCACAAGCATTGAATAATAATCCAGTTCCTATAAAAATTCAATTAGGAGCTTCTATTACAGAAGGACTTGGAGCTGGAGCAGATCCAGAAGTAGGAGAAAAAGCTGCATTAGAAAGTTTGGAGGAAATAAAAAGTATTTTAGATTCTAATACTAAAATGACTTTCATTACAGCAGGAATGGGTGGAGGTACAGGAACTGGTGCCGCTCCAATTATTGCAGGAATTTCTAAAGAAAAAGGAATTCTGACTGTAGGAATCGTTACAATTCCATTTCATTTTGAAGGAAAAATGAGATTACAACAAGCTCAAAAAGGAATAGAATCATTAAGAAAAAATGTGGATTCTCTTATTGTTATTAATAATGATAAATTGAGAGAATTATATGGTAATTTAGGATTTAAAGCCGGTTTTGCAAAAGCAGATGAAGTTTTAACTACTGCAGCTAAGGGTATTGCAGAAGTCATTACTCATCATTATAAACAAAATATAGATTTAAGAGATACAAGAACTGTTTTAAAAGAAAGTGGAACGGCTGTTATGGGGTCCGCTATTGCCGTTGGAGAAAACAGAGCGAAGGAAGCAGTAGTTCAAGCTTTAGATTCTCCATTATTAAATGATAATAAAATTACAGGAGCCAAAAATGTTCTTCTTCTTATTGTTTCTGGAAAAATAGAAATTACTATAGATGAAATAGGAATTATCAGTGATTATATTCAAGCTGAAGCAGGAAACAATGCCAATATTATTATGGGGTTAGGAGAAGATGAAGGTTTGGAAGAAAGTATTTCAGTCACTATAGTGGCTACGGGGTTTCCTACGGAAATACAGCGGGTTATTAATCACGAAGAAAAAAAAATTTTTCATAGCTTAGAAGAACCTTATGAAAAAAAATTAAACGAAATGGAAGAAACACATTCTTATTCTAAACGAATTGATCCTTTTTTTTCAAAAAATTATTCCAAATCAACTCATTTAGAAAAATCTTTTTATAAGAATAAAAAAAATAAAAAAGACGATTTTTCATCAAACCAAAAACAAAACATTTTTGATAAGTCTATAAATTCAAATTTTTTTATAGAAAAAAAACATAAAAAATATATGTTAGAAAATAGTTTTGATCTTCCTATTTCATACAATGAAAATGAAAAAATATTAAAAAATCGGATTCGTAAAAAAGAAAATAATACAAATCAAGAATTGAATTGATGTTTCCTAATATTCCCAAAGGAACTAGAGATTTCTCATCCATTGAGATAAGTAAACGAAATTATTTAGTTCAAACGATTCGAAAACAATTTGAACTTTTTGGTTTTGATCCTATAGAAACTTCTTCTATTGAAAATATTTCCACTCTTGTTGGTAAGTATGGAGAAGAAGGAGATTCCTTAATATTTAAATTGTTACATTCAGGAAATTTTTTAAAAAATAGGATTTTGGATTTTTTAAAAAAAATCGAAAATAATAAAAATATTGATAATATCGTAAAATGCTTTACTGAATATATGTCTAATAAAGCTCTTAGATATGATTTAACGGTTCCTTTTGTTCGTTATGTAGTAATGCATCAAAATGAAATCGTTTTTCCTTTTAAAAGATACCAAATACAACCTGTATGGCGTGCAGATAATCCTCAAAAAGGAAGATTGAGAGAATTTTATCAATGTGATGCGGATATGATATCATTCTCTTGGTCTTTATGGGAAGAAATAGAATTAATTCAACTTTGTGACGAAATTTTTACTCAATTAAATTTTCCTATAATTATCTACATTAATCATAGAGATGTATTAGGAGGATTAGTTGAAATAGCTGGCATAGAAAATAATTTATGGAAAAATTTTACTACATGTTTAGATAAATGGAATAAAATTGGACGAGATTTAGTTAAAAAAGAAATGTTGAACAAAGGAATTTCATTAAAATCATTTGATAAAGTGGCATTGTTTTTCGATATGGAAGAAAATTTCTATAATAAAGAAAAACATTTGAGTGTCGCCTTACAAGATTCTGAAAAAGGTAAAAAAGGGATCCGAGATTTGAGTTTTATTTATAATAATATAAAGAATATTTCTTTACAAAATACAAAATTAGAATGGAATCTTTCTTTAGCCAGAGGAATAAATTATTATACAGGTACAATATTAGAAATTGTTCCATTTCACAATAGGAGTTTTATTTCGATTGGAGGAGGAGGAAGGTATGATAAATTAGCTAATTTATTTGGAATAAACAATATTTATGGGGTCGGAATTTCTTTAGGTTTGGATCGAATTTATTTAGCAATGGAGGAAGAAAATTTGTTTCAAACTATTTATAATTATCCTTCAAAAGTTTTGTTTATTAATTTTGGAAATGAAGAGGTTTTGTATGCATACAAAATAATTAAATTTTTTAGAAAAAAAGGAATTTCTACTCAATTATATCCTAACACGGATAAAATAGGAAAACAATTTAGATATGCAAATGAGAATAATATTCCATTTGTTATTAGTATAGGAAAAAATGAAATCAATAAGAATAAAATAAAAATGAAAGACATGCAAAAAAAAACAGAAAAAGAATACGATCACGTTAACGACGTTGTGAATCAATTAACGAAAAAATTTGATTGAGTGCTTTTTTTTTCCAAAGAAAAAACCCAACTATAGCCAGTATAAGAAGAACAATAAATAGAATTCCTGTCAATATAAAACCTTTAAAAAAATAAAGCGGAACGGAAATTCCGTTTCCTACTATCCAAAATATCCAATTTTCTACTTTTTTCATAGTCATTTGATACATACCAGAAAAATAAATTCCCGTTGTCAATATATCCATCCAATCAAAATGAGATTGAAGTTTTCCATAAAAAAAATAAACCATCATACTGAAAGTACAAGTGAATAAAAACAAAATAGAGGTATAAAAATAATCTTTTTTATTACAAAAAGTAATAGGAATTTTATCCTTTTTATATTTATACATCCATGTATACCATCCATAAATGCTCATTAACGTGTAATACAAGTTAATAATGAAATCTCCATAAAGAGAAGTCTCAAAAGTTAAATAACTATATATAATAGTGCTGACTATTCCTATTGGATACACCCATACATTATTTTTTTGAGCACAAAAAACACTAAATATTGTAAATGCTACAGCCGTAAATTCTAAAATTATGTGAAAACAACTATTATGGTAATAGGGGGATAAAAGTATATCTATCCAATCATTCATCATATTCATTTATTTATCGTCTATGTCTATAATATAAACTAAGTAATGTTCTTCTATTTTTCTATAGAAAGCAGAAAACCGTTTGCTATAGGTATTTTTTATAATCCAGCATGACACACAAGAATCCTTTTTAAGGGAAAAAGGAGAAACTTTATAATGATCTAAAAAACTATAAAAAATTCCTCCTTCTAGTTTATATAAACTTTCTTTGATTCCCCATATAATATGCAAATAATCTTCTTCATAATTTGGATGAATAAAAATAGATTCATCATCTCTAATAAATTTTTTCTTTATTTTCAATATTTTTTTATCTTTTCGTAGTTTTTCTATGTCTATCCCTATATGATAAGAACTTATAGCTATAGCTCTTTTTTCAAAAGAATGACTGAAAGAAATATGTTTTCTTTCAGGAAGAAAAAGAAAAGGTTTTCTTTTTTCATTATAAAAAATATTTATTTTTATTCCTATATATCTCAAAACATAACGTATACTTAAAAATTCTCTTTTTCTTTTTTCTGATAATGATAAAAAAAATACTTTTTCTTTATCTGAAAGAAAAAGTTTTCTTAAAAACATAGTTTCTAAAAACTGTTTCCATCTAAAAACTATGATCATCGTATGAAAGTTATGAAACTTATAGGTACAAAAATTCATTCTATTTTTAGAATTTCTTTAAATCTATCCATTTTTTTTGTACTATTGTGAATAGTATTCATAATTAACATTAATATATGATGCATGTATGAAAAAAAAAATTGAAAAAGCGTTAAAAAATGTTATTATTATTGATAATAAAAATATTATAGAATCTGGTTTGGTAAAAAAAATAGATTTATTAAATAATGAAATAATAATCCATTTGAATTTATCCAATCCTGCTATGCATTTAAAAAATAAACTCATTAAAGATATTACCCAATCTATAAGAAGTCAAAATATTTCAGATACAATACGCATAAAAACAGAAACAGAAATAAAATCATATACAAAAATAAAACCTGTAATAAAAAATATAATAGCTGTAGCTTCTGGAAAAGGAGGAGTAGGGAAATCTACAATAGCAACAAATATTGCTGTTTCTCTAGGTCATATGGGCTTTCATGTTGGATTATTAGATGCAGACATATATGGGCCATCTATTCCATTAATGTTTAATATTGAAAATAAATCTGCAAGATTACAACATAAAAATGGAATTATAAATCCTATTACTAGTTATGGAGTAAAAATTCTATCTATAGGGTTTTTTTCAAAATATGGACAGGCTATTGTTTGGAGAGGCCCCATGGTAACTAAAGTTTTGAGACAATTTATGCATGAAACTAATTGGGGAGAATTAGATTTTTTAATTGTAGATTTACCACCAGGAACAGGGGATATTCATTTATCTCTTTTGCAAGAAATTCCATTAAAAGGGATTGTTATAGTAAGTACCTCTCAAAAGATAGCCTTATCAGATGTAAATCGGTCTGTAGGAATGTTTCGTATTCAATCTATTTATGTTCCCATACTTGGAATTATAGAAAATATGTCTTATTTGTCTTCAAAAAAAACTAAAGAAAAATGTTTTTTTTTTGGAAAAAATGGAGTCAGAGATTTTTCCAAAGAGATGAATCTTTTTTTTCTTGGAGAAATTCCTATGTTACAAAAAATACGAGAATATTCAGATTTAGGAATACCTGTCGTTTTAGAAAACGAGAATATTAGAAATATATTTCTAAACATTACGAAAAATATTATCAATCAATTGCATGAATAAATATTATTTATTTATAAACAAAGTTTTATAAATTCTTTTACTATTAATATTAGGAGAGATATAGATTTTTCTGTTTCTTTATAATTATAAAAAAATGGATTCATAAAATTTATTTTATCTGAATTATGTCCATTATTATCCTTAAGTTGTTCATATAATCCCATCACAATGGATATAGCAAATACTCGTAAATTCATACATCTGGCTGTTATGACATCTGTTACTATATTCATGCCTACACTATCCCCTCCCATAGATCGTATCATAGCATATTCTGCACAGGTTTTATAATTAGGATAAGGATAAGCTACATATACTCCTTTCTGAATAATGATATTATGATTCATCGCGATATTTTCTGCAATTTCTATCATTTTTTTATCATATGGTTCTGTGATTTCAAAAAATCTATTCTTTATAAATTCTTTTGTATTAGGACTTTCTGGAAAAAAATTAATATGATCCTTAACTAACATTACATCTCCCATTTTGTAATTTGGATTGACTCCACCAGAAATATTAATCAATATTAATTTGTCTATTCCTATATTTTTACACAATACAATAGGAAAATTGTTTCTTATATTTTCTTCATAAAAAGGTTCGTTTAAACAAACCACATTTTTATCTTCTATCTTACCGAATAAAAATTTTCCATACAAATTTTTTTTAGAAAAAAGGGGAATTTCTTCATATAAAATGCATATAGGATTTTTGATTTCCTCCATCAGTTTTTCAAATTGACTTCCTAATAATAAAATTCCAAAATCAGGTTTTTCTTTTATTTTGTTTTGTATGTATTGTTTTGATTTTTCTAAAGTTATAGTCATTGATACAAATTCAAGTTACACGAATAGAACATCCCAATAAAAAGGGAAAAATAAAACAAAGGTAAATTGTTTCATTATTTATTTTTTATCATTTTATTTTAGTCATTTTGACTTATTGTATGAAATCTACTTCTGTAGATAAAGAAATACCGAACTTTTTTTTTATGTTCTTCGTTATTGTTTCTGAAATAGAATATATATCCATTCCAGTAGCTTTTCCATAGTTTACTAAAATAATAGGTTTTTTTTCATATACTCCTACATTTCCAATTTTTTTACCCTTCCATCCTATATTCTCAATTAATGAATTAGCAGATAGTTTTACTTTTTTATTAGAAATCTTATAACCTGTAATAGTAGGATATTGATGTTTGAGTTTTTTAAAATCCAACACTCCTACTGTAGGATTTATAAAAAAACTACCAGCATTTCCAATTTTTTTTGGATTTGGAAGTTTCCTCTGTCTAATATTAAAAATTGCCTGATTTAAATCGTGAATAGTAGGTATTTTAACATTCATATTTTCTAATTCTTCTTGAATTTCCACATAATATGTATTTAATTGTTTATATTTCTTTTTCAAAAGAAAAAAAACAGATAAAATAAGAAATTTATTTTTATAATGAGGTTGCTTAAAGAAAGAATAACGATATTTTAATTTACATTCTTCACGTGTAAATTCTCTTATTTTCCTATTATCTATTTCATATACTTGTACTTTTATCAAAGAGTCTTTTACTTCTGCTCCATATGCTCCAATATTTTGAATAGGAGCAGCTCCAACTGTACCAGGAATAAATGATAGATTTTCTAATCCGATAAATCCTTTTTTGATCGTCCAGTTTACAAATTCATTCCAATTTTCTCCAGCATAAGCTTGAACAATGACTTGATCATCATTTTCTTTTATCACTTTCTTTCCTTTTATTCCCATTTTCATTACTAATCCTGGATAATAATTTTTTAAAAAAAGAATATTACTTCCATTTCCTAAAAAAAGTTTTGAAATGTATGGATATATATCAAAAATTTTTTGAATTTCTCCTATACTTTTCACTTCTACAAAATAACGAGTATAAACATTTATTCCAAATGTATTAAATTTTTTTAGAGAAAAGTGTTTTTTAATGAACATGTGAAAAATATTTCATAAATACATAAATACAATTTTGTACGTAAATATTGTATGATTAAATTTATCCATAGTAAAAGTAAAAATATAAAATTGTTATTATGAAAAAAGTAGGAAGTTTTTTTTGGGGAATTATTTTGGGGACCATGGCTGGGTTAATAATGGGAATGATATTAACTCCAAGAAAAGAGGAAAAAATCAAAAATATATTAGAAAAAAAAACAGAAGAACTAAGAGATAATTTACAGGAAATTGGTAAAAAAATTGGAAAAAAAGTGCATAAGATTAAATCAAATTTTGATGCTAAGTGGAAAAAAAATAAAATAGAGAAAATAGATCAAGTAGAAGATGAATTAGGAACTTAAAATTTAATAAGTTTTTCATTCTTTTAAAATGTTCATCTTTATTAGAAATTTTATCCATAAAAAATGGTGCATTTTTAGAAATGAAGTCATTCAAATACTAATTTCCATCATGACAGAGGTATTTTTGAATTTTATATTATTGATATTTTGCATTATTATTTTTTTTTTAGCAAGTCTTTCTTTATGTTTTTTCCTTTCTTTTTATTTTGGAAATTATGTTATAGGATTTGGAATTCTAACTATTTTATATCTTTTAATTTTTATTATCATATTTTATTTTGGTAGAGATATTACACGATTCATTATCAAAAATTTATTTAATAAATCTTTTATTAAATTTTTTGATAATAAAAAATAAATATATTATGGTATTATGAAAAAATTAGAAATCGTTTATGGGATACATCCATTAATCGAAGCGATTATAGCTAAAAAAAACATTAGAAAGCTTTTTTTTCAAAAAGGATTGAGACAAGGATCAAATGCTTACATAAAATTAATAAATCTTTCCAAAAAAGAACATATTCCGATTCAAGCTGTTTCGAAACAAAAATTTTATCAATTTAAAAATAAAAATCATCAAGGGGTTTTTGCTGTTCTTTCTCCCATAGAAACTTATCATATAGAAGATTTGCTTCCTATATTTTATGAAAAAGGAAAAAATCCACTTTTGATCATTCTAGATCGAATTACAGATGTAAGAAATTTTGGATCTATAATACGGACTGCTGCATGTGCAGGAGTAGACGCAATCATTATTCCAAAAAAAGATACAGCTATGATTGGATCTGATTCTATAAAAACTTCTTCAGGTGCTTTATTTAAAGTCCCAATATGTAAAGAAAAAAATATATTAAACACAATAGAATTTTTAACGAATTCTGGATTGAAAATCGTTTCTGCTACAGAAAAATCCGATATATATTGGTACAATATTGATTTTTCAGGACCAGTAGCTTTAATACTAGGAAATGAAGAAAAAGGAATTTCTTCAAAGTATTTAAAAAGTTCCTATGAAAAAGCAAAAATTCCATCAATAAAAGGAATTTCATCTTTAAACGTATCTGTAGCTTGTGGTGTTATTCTATATGAGATATTCAGACAAAGAAAAATATCAATCTAAAATTCACTTTTAAATTGTTTTAAAAAACGAATATCATTATCAAAATAAATTCTAATATCTTTCATTCGGTAAATTATTAGAGATAAACGTTCGATTCCCAATCCAAAAGCAAATCCAGAATAAATTTCTGAATCAATATTTACGTTTTTCAAAACTTGTGGATCTATCATTCCACAACCCATGATTTCTAGCCATTCACTATCACAATAGATATCTACTTCAGCACTAGGTTCTGTGAAAGGAAAATAAGAAGGACGAAATCGAATCTTTGCATCTCCAAAAAGAGAATTAATCAAATAATGAATCGTTTGTTTCAAATCAGAAAAAGAGACTTTTCTGTCTATATAAAATCCTTCCGCTTGATGAAACATGAAATTGGAACGTGATGAAATGGTTTCATTTCTATACACTTTTCCGATAGATAATACCCGAAAGGGCGGACTATGTTTTTTCATATACCGTATTTGCACGGAAGAAGTATGTGTTCTCAATAAAACATCTGGATTTTTGCATAAAAAAAATGTATCTTGCATATCTCTAGATGGATGAAAAATAGGAATATTTAAAGCTGTAAAATTATGCCAATCATCCTCTATTTCAGGGCCATCCACATAAGTAAATCCAATTTTCATAAAAAGATCTATGATTCTGTTTTTTATAATAGAGAGGGGATGTCTCGATCCGGTTTCTATCGATTTTCCCGGTATAGTAGGATCGAATTGTAGTCCTTTATTATTAGGAATTTCATTTTTTGAATAAAAAATATTTATTTTATTTTTAACTTCTTTTTTTAATTCATTAATAATTTTTCCATAAGTTTTTCTTTTTTGAATGGGAATTTTTTTTAATTCTTTAAATAAAATGGTTAAACTTCCCTTTTTTTTGCCTAAAAATTTAATTCTGAATATTTCTAAATCATTATATGTTTTTATGTGAAAACATTTGATTTCTTCTTTAATTTGATCTATTTTTTTATCCATATTTATTCCATAATATTTTCGTCGTTCATATAACGAATAATAGCTTTTTTAATTAAAAATAATTGTTCTTCCTGATTAAAAGGAATCTTATTTTTCAATATATAATGAGGCCATCCTTCCTTATCTCTTCCAGTAAAAAAATAATAACCAAAAGGTTCTAATATTCTACATATTGCAATATGTAGAATATTGATTTTATCTTCTTTATTGAAAAATTGATTCTTTCCTTTTCCTAATTCTTGAATTCCTATTATATAAATAATTCCAATTATATCAATTTTCCCTTCTATAGAAAAATTATTTTGTATATATGACATGACTTTATTCCAATTAATATGAAATTGTTGCATAAATTTTTTTTTCATTTGATTTAGTATATTAAAAAATAGTTATGTTAGATATAATTATTATAATTCTGGTTTTATATGGAGGATATCATGGATATAAAAAAGGATTAATTTCTCAATTATTCATATTTATGATATTTTTCATTTTAATTTTAAAAGGTTTTTATATATTTGATTTTTTTCAAAAAATATTAAAAGAAGTATATTTAAAAGACAATAAATCATATAAATATATAATTTATTCTATAATAATTTCATTTTTTTCTATTATATTTATAGCTTTTATTACTAAAAAAATAATAGAATTCATAATGATTATCACATGGATGAAACCTATAGATAGATTAGGTGGGGGAATATTAGGCATGATGAAATATTTTTTTTGTTTTTCAATATGTATTCTTTTACTAAAAGAAGCAAATAAAAAAATAGATCTATTTCCTTATAATTTTTTCAATAATTCCTTTGAAAAAGGATTTCAATTTTTTTTCTATCAAAAAGATTCTTTATTGAATAAATTAAAAGAATTATATTTTAAATTTTATGAATTTTAAAAAAAGGATTTTTTCTATATTATCAAAAAAAGAATTTGATAATTTGACATGGGATATATTCCATTATCAAATTAAAAATAACAAAATTTATAAAAATTATCTTCAATATTTAGAGATAAATCCACTTGAAATCAAAAATATTTCTGAAATTCCTTTTTTACCTATTTCTTTTTTTAGAACGCATCGTGTCTTGAGTAGTAATACAAAAAAAAGTACAGGGGATTGTTACGATATCATTTTTACCAGTAGTGGGACTACTGCTGATATAAAAAGTAAACATTATGTAAAAAATTTGAGTGTTTATATTGAGAGTATTAGAAAAAGTTTTGAGTTCTTTTATGGTCCAATAGAAAAATTTAAGTTTTTAGGATTTTTTCCTACAGATATAAAGGATTCTTCTTTAATTTATATGGTCAAGTATTTGATACAAAAAACTTATCAAAATGGAAGTTGTTTTGTCCCTTATCCCTATAATAATTATAAAGATATACATCTTATTTATAATAAAAATAATAAAAATATTTTCATTTTTGGACTGAGTTTTTCTTTATTGTATTTTATAGAAAAATATAATCATCTGGCTCCTTTTAGGAGGAAAAAAAAGGAAGAGAAAAAAAAAGTCATAATTATGGAAACAGGAGGAATGAAGGGACAAAGAAAAGAAATCATTAGAGAGGAATTACACAATATTTTAAAAAATTTTTTTTGCGTAAAGGAAATTCATTCAGAATATGGAATGACAGAATTGCTTTCTCAAGCATATGCAAAAAAAAACGGTATATTTCAATGCCCTCCTTGGATGAAAATATATATAAGAGATCCTGAAGATCCTTTTATACATGTATATAATAATAAAATAGGAGGGATTGATATCATCGATTTATCGAATTATTTATCTTGTCCTTTTATTTCTACCCAAGATTTGGGTAAAAAAATCAATGAAAATGAATTCGAAGTATTAGGAAGAATGGACTTTTCAGACATGCGAGGATGTAATATTATGACCACCCATTTTCTAGAAAGCTAAAAAAGATGCGTCTTTTTTGGATGAAATATGGGATAATGCGTCGTGATATAATATAATGATATCTTCTATATTTTCCGTTATTTTTTTTGATTCTAAAAGAAGATCTAACATCAAAAAAGTATTTTTTGTTCCATATTTCTTATGTATAATTCCCCTTACTTGTTGATTCATTTGCTCTTCAATTTTTTTTATAATTTTATTTTGTATAGAACAAGGAAATTGAATTTTTTTACAATTTCTATCTATTGTTATTCTTTTGATTATGTTGAAATGTTCAATCATAAGATGCTCAAGCGTTAGTAAATTCTTCTTTTGTTGATACTTTAAAGGTTTATGGCTATTGATCACATGAAACAATGTATGATTTGTAATAATATCTGAAGATTCAATAATTTCTTTAGTTTTGTTGTATATCTGAAGATAAAGGATTCCAGCAATCGGTTCTCGATTTTTTGTTTTTCTAATTACTCTAATTAAAGAGTTATGTATATTCGTAAAATTATCTTTTACTTTTAAAAAATTATTTCGACTCTCTTGAAGAGTTTTTAAATTTTCTTGAGTAATTCCTTCTATACTATTTTTGTAAATACTTTCAATATATTCAAGTATTGGTTTTAGAATATCAAAGGTTTTATTTAAAGTGATTTCTAAAGTTAGATTCACTATTCCAAAAAATGGTTTTTCTTCTATTTTTTGATCTTGCATTTTATTATAGTTTTTATAACTTCTGTAAAAAAGAAATAAAATCAAAAAAATAAGAAAAGATAAAGCCCATACTTTAAAAAAGTATAAAAAGGCAGCCGTTATCCCTGCCATAGTAAAGGCAATGAAACCTGTTAAAAACCATCCTCTTATAACTTTTAATACGCCTGACACTCTATAAACAGCGCTTTCTCTGTCCCATGCTCTATCTGAAAGAGAAGTCCCCATAGATACCATAAAAGTAACAAAAGTGGTAGATAATGGGAGTTTTTGAACTGTAGCTATAGATATCAATATACTGGAGATAGTTAAATTGGCAGAAGCTCTAACTAAATCGAAAGCAACGCTTTCTTCTTTTTGTGTTTTTTTTTGTTTAAAGTTTTTTTCTATTTTAACCAGAAGTCTTTTAGGAAACAATTTAAAAAAATGATTTCCTAAATATAAAAAAAATCGTACAATACCTCTAGAAAAAGAATTGGATAAAAATTTTTCCGGCCCTTCATTTTGTCTACTTAAATTAATTTCTGTACTCGTGATATTTTTTGTTTTTTTAGAAAACCAAAGAGTGAATATCATAATCATTCCTGAAAAAATTAAAACGGAAGATGGGAGTTTTACATTTCCAGACAAACTTTTCATATTGAATTTTTCAGCAGGGGGACTCCCCGATTCTTTCCATATATTATAAGATTGTATACTAGCTATAGGAATTCCGATAAAATTGACTAAATCATTTCCTGCAAAAGCCATAGCTAAAGAAAAAGTCCCATATAGTACGACAAATTTTAATATATTATATCCTAAATAAACAAAGATCTTTGCTATAATAGTCCACGTTGAAAATAAGATCAGCAAAAAGATAAAAAAATTATGGTGAATCCATTTTATGAAATGTTGAATTAAAAAGGGAAATCCTGTTAAATTTTCATTAATTACACCCTGTAAAGTACTATTCAATCCTCTGATAATAAGAAAATAAGTCATGCAACTCAATGAAATGGCACTCCATATTACTCCTACATATTTTAATCTACTTTCATATTCAAAACTAAATAAAAAACGAATGAAATAGTGAATAAAAGCACCGGAAGTAAAAGAAATAATAATAGATAAAAAAATACCTAGACTAATGGTGAATATTTTTTCCGCTTTAATGTATAGAATTAAATGATGAAAGGGTTCATTATTTAATGGAGAAGTCATTTTTATCATGGCTATGCTGAAAGCGGCTCCTAATAAACAAAAAACCATAGATACTGTAGTTGAAGTAGGTAAACCTAAAGTGTTAAAAATATCCAGTAAAATAATATCGGATATCATTACAGATAAGAAAATAAAAATAATATCTGAAAAATAAAAATAAGAAGGATCAAAAACTCCTTTTCTTGCTACTTCCATCATTCCACTAGACAAAAAAGCTCCTAATAAAATACCTAAACTAGCAAAAATCATGATAGTTCTCCGAGAAGCAACTCGAGATCCAATAGCAGAATTTAGAAAATTAACGGCATCATTAATTAAACCAACAATAAGATCAAATATAGATAAGAAAAAAAGAACCACTATAATTGAGGGATAAAAAAGTTTCATAATAAGAGGTATTATTATTATTGAATTCACGAAAGAAACAAAAGTATATTATTAGGGTTTGTTTTTTTTATAAATAGTGAATAATTTTTATGATTTTACAATTTTTTTAAAGATTCTTTTATGAGATTTTCTAAAGAAAATTCTGGGTTTTCATCCAAAATATCATCCAAAACTTTTTTAGATTCTTGAGGAGAAAAACCAAGCACACTCAAAGCACTTAAAGCTTCTTTTTTTATTAAATAAGGTGTATGTTCCAATAGTTGTTTTATGTTTTTTCCTTGTTTAGGAAGAATTTCAATTTTATCTTTTAGTTCAATAATAATTCTTTTAGCTATTTTTGGCCCAATTCCTTTAACTTTGTTAAACATTTTTATATCTTCTTTAGATATAGATTTTTCTATTTCATATGGAGTCATAGAAGATAATAACATGATAGCAGAACTTGGCCCTATTCCATTCACGGATATCAAATGAGAAAACATTTGTCTTTCCTTTTTCTCAGAAAAACCATACAAAACATGTTGATTTTCTTTGATAAAAAGATAAGTATATATGAAAATATTTTTTCCTTCTTTTTCTAATAAAGAAGAATAGGTATATGAGGATATATGAATCTGATATCCAATTCCATGACAATCTATGATGAAATAAGATTGATTTTTTTCTGTTAACTTTCCTCTTAAGTGTGTTATCACGATATTATCAATAAATAGATAATAAATAAATATTAAAAAGTTATTTTTTTCTAAAAAAAATTTGTATGGGGACTCCTATAAAATCAAAATGAGAACGAATTTTATTTTCAACAAATCTTTTATAAGATTCTTTTATGTATTGAGGAAAATTAGAAAAAAAAATAAATTTTGGCGTGCATGAAGGCAATTGAGTACAATATTTTATAGTTATAAATTTATTTTTTTTCTTAGGAGTAGGAGGATTTTTTTTAAAAATTGGTAACATAATTTTATTTAAAATATTCGTTTTTAATCTGTTTTTACGGGATCTTAAAACCTGATAAGCCATGGGAAGAATATTATGTATTCCATCTTGATTTTTAGCGGATATAAAAAGAATGGGAACATTATAAAATGGATAAATTTTTTTTCTTATAAAAAATTCGTAATCTTGTCGTGTATAAGAATTTTTATTATGAAATAAATCCCATTTGTTAATAAGAATTATAATACCTTTATGATTTTTTTCCACAAATCTAAAAATATTCATATCCTGTTTTTCCCATCCACAACCTGCATCTACCATTAAAAGACAAACATCCGCATATTCTATTGTTTTAAACGTTCTCAACGTAGAATAAAATTCAATGTTATCTCTGATTTTTGATTTTTTTCTGACTCCAGGTGTATCTACTAAAATACATTCATATTCCCATTTTTTGTAGAATACATCTAGACTATCTCTGGTCGTACCCGAAATATTTGTCACAATATGATGGTTTTTATTAAGAAAAGAATTAATTAAAGTTGATTTTCCTACATTGGGTCTTCCTATTATTGAAAAACGAGGAAGGAATTCGTCTTCCAATATTTTTTCTTTTTTTTTAAATAATTCTTGTTTGAATATTTCTATTAATTTATCTAATAATTCCCCCGTTCCACTCCCATTTATAGCTGATATACAGTAACATTTTACAAACCCTAAACAGAAAAAATCTGTATCAGAATATATAGATCTTCCGTTATCTACTTTATTTACGACTAATAAAACTATTTTTTGACATTTTCTTAATATTTTAGAAATTTCTCTATCTGCATCTAATATTCCTATTTTTATATCTACTAAAAATAAAATAACATCAGATTCTTTGATAGCTATCAAAATTTGGTTTTTGATTTCTTTTTCAAGTTCATCCTTTTTGGAAATAGAAAAACCACCAGTGTCTACTATAGAAAATTTGATTCCATTCCATTCTGAATTTCCATAAATACGATCTCTTGTCACTCCACTTGTTACATGAACAATAGCTTTTCTTCTTCCTACAAGACGATTAAACAAAGTTGATTTTCCTACATTGGGTCTTCCTACTATAGATACGATATAATTCATTGTTAATAAATTATTCACAAAGGTAGAATTTTTTCATTAGTTTCATTCTTAGATTATCAAAGTGTATATTAACAAAAAAATAATACGTTGCGTATAGATATTGTCAGTATAGTGCCTGAAATTCTTCATAGTCCTTTTTCCCATTCTATTATTCAAAGGGCAATTAATAAAGGTTTAATTGAGATTCATGTTCATGATTTGCGTAAATATGGTTTAGGAAAACGAAAAAATGTGGATGATTATCCTTATGGAGGTGGTTCAGGAATGGTAATTAGAATAGAGCCTGTATATCAGTGTTTTTACAATCTTTTATCAGAAAGAAATTATGATGAAAAAATTTTTATGACTCCTGATGGAAAGGTATTTTCACAAAAATATGCTCAATATTTAATTGATAAAAAAAATATTATCATTCTTTGTGGCCGTTATAAAGGAATTGATCAAAGAATTAGAGAACACTTAATTTCCAAAGAAATATCTATTGGAAATTATATTTTATCTGGTGGGGAACTAGCTGCTGCTGTTATTGTAGAATCTATAGTTCGATTGTTACCTGGAGTAATACAAAACCAGGATTCCATTCTCACAGATTCTTTTCAAAATGAATCCTTCATAGCTCCTCCTATTTATACTCGTCCAGTAGTTTATAAAGGATGGTCTGTTCCAAAAATACTTTTATCTGGGCATCATAAGAAAATAAAAGATTGGTTGAATAAAAAATCAATGCAATTCAAACGAAAATTGGATTCTTAGAGGATCCGTCAAAATGAATTTCACTATAAATTAATCGTTCTATAACTTTATTTATTTTATCAAAGTCAAATTCTTTGATTAGATCTTGCATTAAATTTCTAATTTGTGTATTACACAAATTTCCTATACTTCCTTCATGAGAATAACAAACCTGAGTAAAGGGTTTGAAACATCCATTTTGGATATCTAAACCAACTTTTTGATAAGCTTCCCTAAAAGAATATCCTTTTTCAATAACAAGCTTGTTTACTACTTCTACACTAAACAAGTATTGATATTTATCATCCTGAAGAATATCCTTTTTTACTATGATATGATTCAACATATATTTAAACATATAAAAACATTTTTTCATTTCTTCAAAAATTGGAATAAATCTTTCTTTAATGATCTGAAAATCTCTATGATATCCTGAACATAAATTAGAAGAAATCAAATAAATTTCATTAGGTAACGATGTTATTCTATTACATTTAGCTCGTATAATCTCAAAAACATCTGGATTTTTCTTATGAGGCATAATGCTAGATCCGGTCGTAAGATGATCAGGAAAACTAATAAAATTAAAATTTTGACTTAAATATAAGCAAATATCTTGTGCCATTTTACTTAAAGTTCTTGCCAAAGAAGCAATAGATTCTGAAACGATTCTTTCCATTTTTCCACGTCCCATTTGAGCATACACTACATTATAATTTAAATTTTCGAACCCCAATAAATCGGTTGTCATTTTTCGATTTAAAGGGAAAGAAGATCCATAACCTGCAGCGGAACCTAAAGGATTTTTGTTTACAATACGATATGCGGTATGTATTAATAGAAAATCGTCTATTAAACTTTCTGCATATGCAGCAAACCAAAGTCCAAAAGAAGAAGGCATCGCTATTTGATAATGAGTATAACCAGGCATTAATATGTTTTTATGTTGTTCACTTAATTTTAATAGTAAATCGAAAAAAGAATAAGCCATGCATACAATTTCCTTGATTTCTGTACGAATAAAAAGCTTCAAATCCACCAAAATCTGATCATTTCTGGATCTCCCACTATGTATTTTTTTTCCTACTTCTCCTAAACGATTGGTTAACAAAAATTCTATCTGAGAATGAATATCTTCTATTCCTTCATCGATCTTAAAATTATTCTTCAAAATTTCGTGAACATAAATGTTCCGCAACTCCTGAATTAAAATTTTTAAATCTTTTTTATTTAATAATCCTATACTTTTCAACATAATTACATGAGCTATGGTTCCTATAACATCATGTGGTGCTAAAAGCAAATCTATTTTTGAATCCTTACTTGAAGTAAAATTTTCGATTTCTTTATTGAAACTAAAATTCGTTTTTTTTTCCCAAATTTTCACGGAATAATATTTTTTCTATCTTTAAAACTATAAAATTTTATGTAAAATATATGAATAAAAAACGTAATACAATAAAAGATTATACAGCAGATAGTATTCAATCTCTTGAAGGAATTGAACATATTCGACTCAGACCCTCCATGTATATTGGAGACATTGGAATTAGAGGCTTACACCATTTAGTTAACGAAGTCATAGATAATTCTGTTGATGAAGCTTTAGCTGGTTTTTGCAATAGAATATGGCTTACTATTCATAAAAATGGATTTATCACTGTACTTGACAATGGTCGTGGTATTCCAATAGACATTCACAAAAAAGAAGGTAAATCGGCTTTGGAAGTCGTTATGACTAAAATTGGTGCAGGTGGTAAATTTGATAAAAATTCTTATAAAGTTTCTGGAGGATTACACGGCGTAGGAATTTCTTGTGTCAATGCATTATCTCAAAAACTTATAGTAACAATTTATCGAAATGGAAAAATTTATCAACAAGAGTATTTAAAAGGAAAAGCCCTTTATCCTGTAAAATGTTTAGGGGAAACTAATATGCAAGGAACAAAAATTTCTTATCTTGCTGATCATTCTATTTTTAATTCCATTATATATAATTATGAAATATTAGCTAATCGATTAAAAGAATTATCTTTTTTAAACAAAGGTCTATACTTATTTTTAAAAGACGAAAGAGAAAATATAAAAGAACATTTTTTTTCTAAAAATGGATTAAAAGAATACCTCCCAATTTTAGATCAAAATCAGGAATCTTTAACAAAGAATATCCTTTTTATTGAAGGAGAAAAAGACAATACTATTGTAGAAATAGCAATGCAATACAATACTTCTTTTAAAGAAAAAATTGTTTCTTATGTAAACAACATAAATACTTATGAAGGAGGAACTCATCTTTCCGGTTTCAGAAGAGCATTAACAAGGACGTTTAAAAAATATGTAGATGCATATGGTATTTTATCTAATAAAATAGAATTAACTGGAGATGATTTTAGAGAAGGAATTACGGCTATTATATCTGTTAGAGTGATGGAACCTCAATTTGAGGGGCAAACTAAAACAAAATTAAGTAATCATGAAGTAGGAGGCATTGTGGACAAAATTGTGGGAGAAACGTTGTATAATTATTTAGAAGAACACCCTGGTGATAGGAAAAAAATTATTGATAAAATTATATTAGCAGCTAAAGCCCGTCAAGCCGCTAAAAAGGCTCGTGAATTAATACAGAAAAAGACTTCTATCAGTAGTATTTTACCTGGAAAATTAGCGGATTGTTCTTTCAATAATCCAGAAAGCTGTGAAATTTATTTAGTAGAAGGAGATTCTGCTGGAGGTACAGCTAAACAAGGAAGAGATAGAAATTTTCAAGCTATTTTACCTTTAAGAGGGAAAATACTCAATGTTGAAAAAGCCATGCAGTATAAAATATTTGAAAATGAGGAAATAAAAAATATATTTACTTCTTTAGGAGTTTCTATTGGAACAGAAGAAGACAAAAAAATTTTAAACATAAAAAAACTTAGATATAATAAAATTATTATTATGACAGATGCAGATATAGATGGAAGCCATATTTCTACTTTAATTTTAACATTATTCTTTCGTTATATGAAACCTTTAATAGAAAAAGGACATATTTATATTGCTACACCTCCACTTTATTTCATTCGAAAAGGAAATTATTATCAATATGCTTGGAATGATCAAGAAAGAGAAAACATTACACATAAATTAGGAGGAAGGAAATCAGTAAATATACAACGATACAAAGGATTAGGAGAAATGAATGCAGAACAACTTTGGGAAACTACGATGAATCCAAAAAAAAGAACTTTACGTAAAGTGAATATAGATGATTATTCGGAAGCAGACAAAATTTTCTCTATTCTTATGGGAGATGAAGTTCCTCCACGAAGAAATTTTATAGAACAAAATGCGATATATGCAAAAATTGATGTTTAGTTTTTTTTGTTTAATTAAGTAAGTAAAATCGATCATATTGTTATGAATTATATTCAATCAATCCTATTGGGGATTATTGAAGGAATTACAGAATTTTTTCCTATTTCTTCTACAGGACATATGATTTTTGCGTCTAATATAATGGGAATCCTGGAAAATAAAATCACAAATTTATTTCTTATTTCTGTTCAATTTGGATCTGTTTTATCTGTAATTTTTTTGTATAGAAACAAATTTTTTTTCCAAAAATTGGATTTTTATCTAAAAATTTTTATAGCTAGTTTTCCTGTAGGAATTCTTGGTTTTTTATTGAACAAAATCACAAATTTTTTTTTAGATAAACCACTAATAGTCGCTTTCTCTCTTTTGATAGGAGGATTCGTTATTTTGAAAGTAGAAACTTTTTATGAAAAAAATTTTTATAATAGAAAAAATAGTATTACTTATTGGAAAGCTTTTATTATTGGATTATTTCAATGTATGGCTTTAATTCCAGGAGTGTCTAGAAGTGCAACGACCATTGTTGCTTGTATGTTACAAAATGTGAATAAAATAAAAGCTATTGAATTTTCTTTCTTTTTATCTGTCCCTGTTATTGGAATTGCTACATGTAAAAAATTATTTGACTATTATTTTCAATTAAATTCTTTTACATATAAAGATATAGAATTATTGTTATTAGGAAATATAGTATCTTTTATCACTGGAATAATAGCTATAAAATGTTTCATAAAATATTTAAAGAATTTTAAATTGTTTGGATACTATAGAATTATTTTAGGAACTTTTTTTCTTATTGTACATTATTTAATAAAACCAATTGGAAAATTTTGATTAAAAATTTATCAGAATTAAAAAATGGAAAACTATTGTTAGTAGATAAACCATGGGGATGGACTTCTTTTGACGTTGTTAAAAAAATAAAAAGTTCTATTCTCACTGATACAAAAGAAAATTTAAAAATCGGACATGCAGGAACTTTAGATCCTTTTGCGACAGGTTTATTAATTATCCTCACAGGAAAATACACTAAAAAAACAAATGAAATTCAAAATTTCAAAAAAGTTTATACAGGTATAATGAAATTAGGTTGTGAAACCTTATCTTTTGATTCAGAAACAGAAGAGCATAATTTTTCTTCTATATCGCATATTACTCCTCAATTGATTAAAAAAATATCTAAAAAATTTTTGGGAGAAATAGATCAATATCCTCCATATTTTTCTGCCTTAAAAACAAAAGGAAAAAGATTCTATGAATATGCTAGAAAAGGAATAAAAATAGGGATCAAATCTAGACGTATAATAATTTATAAATTTCATATTTTAAAAATAGGAATTCCATACATAAAATTTTTTATAGAATGTGGAAAAGGAACTTATATACGATCTGTAGCCCAAGATTTTGGTAAAGCGCTTCGAAGCGGAGCTTATATACTTTCTTTGAGAAGAGAACGAATTGGAAATTTTTCTATGGATACGAATTGCGCTTCCACAAAATTAAATATTTCAAAAGAATTTTCATGTTACTTATTAAACTAAATTTTATATTTTTTATACCATGTGTGAAATTTTTTTTGGTATTCTTCATTAGTTAATACGCCTTTTCTTACTCCTTCTAATAAATGTTTTTTCAATAATATCCCGGTTTTAGAAAAAATGGATTTTACCGTATTGGTAGGTTGTGCCCCTTTCATTAACCAGGAGACAGCATTCTGCATTTTTAATACAGTTGAAGGTGGATTTGTATGAGGATTATAAGTTCCTAGTTTTTCAATAAATTTTCCATCTCGTGGAGCCCGAGAATCAGCTACAACTATATGATAAATAGGTCTATGTTTTTTTCCAATTCTTTTTAAACGAATTTTTACGGACATAATTAATAAATTTATATTATATATGAAACCTTTTAAGGTTTTTTAGAGTAAAGTAGCCCAAATTTAGATATAATTATCATGTTTTTGAAAAAAAATGGTATATATTTACATTTTTCTGTAGACCCGTTGTGTAACGGTAGCACAGCAGATTTTGGTTCTGTTAGTTGGGGTTCGAGTCCCTACGGGTCTGTTCCCTTGCCATATTTGGTTTGGTCTAGTATTTTTCGGTTGGATTCTTTTAAAGAACAAAATGAGTATTGGAATGAATATAAAAAAAGAAAAAGTTTTATTAATAGCTTTTTTAAGTGTTTTAGCATATGTCTTTATTCATTTATCAAAATCCTTATTAGGATTGGATAAATTTACTCTTTGCATATTAAGATGTTTCGTAATATCTATTTTCATATTGTATTCTTTTATGAAAAAAGATTTAACTACTTGGATCTTATTATCCATTATTATAGGAATAGAAATGGGATTAGATCTCCCAAAAGTTGCTGTGGAACTAAGATTTTTATCTCAAATCTTTTTAAGATTGATTAAGACTATCATTGCTCCAATATTATTTTCAACTTTGGTAGTTGGAATAGCAAGTCATTCTAATATTAAACAATTAGGAAGCATGGGATGGAAATCTTTACTCTATTTTGAAGTGGTGACAACTTTAGCTTTGTTCATTGGTCTTATTGCGATTAATGTATCCCAAGCTGGAGTGGGTATTGTTATGCCTTCAGGAATAACGGAACAACAATTACCAAAAGTAGAAAGTAGAACTTGGCAAAACACAATTATTCATGTATTTCCGGAAAATTTTATAAAATCTATATATCATGGAGATGTATTACCTATAGTGGTATTCTCCGTTATATTTGGTATATCCATGGTTTTCTTAGAAGATAAAAAACGAAGTCCTATATTACTGTTTGCAGAGAGTCTTTCAGAAATCATGTTTAAGTTTACTAAACTTATTATGTATTTTGCTCCTATAGGAGTGGGATCTGCTATCGCTTATACAGTAGGACATATGGGATTGGATATTTTATATAATTTATTTCAGTTATTATTGACTCTTTATATTGCTTTACTAATTTTTTTGATAGTTGTTTTACTTCCTATTCTTTTTTGGATTAAAGTTCCTTTAAAAGGGTTCGTAAAAGCATTAACTGAACCTGTATCACTTGCGTTTGCGACTACAAGTTCAGAATCCGCCTTACCTTTACTTATGGAAAATTTAGAAAAATTAGGTGTTCCCAGAAAAATTCTAGCTTTTGTAATTCCTACAGGTTATAGCTTTAATTTAGATGGGACTACTCTTTATTTATCTTTAGCAACTGTTTTTGTCGCACAAGCATCTGGGATTCCTTTGAGTTTTAGTCAACAAATATTTATAGGACTTACGTTAATTTTAACAAGTAAAGGAGTTGCTGGAGTGCCTAGAGCATCTTTAGTAATTCTTTTAGCTACTGTGGCTTCTTTTGGATTACCGACTTGGCCTATATTAGCTATTATAGGAATAGATGAATTAATGGATATGGCTAGGACTACCGTAAATGTTATAGGAAATGGATTAGCAAGTTGTGTAATTGCTCGTTCTGAAGGGGAATTCGATGACAAAAAAATGTTAGATTATGTCAAAAGTGAAAATGATTTGTAATTGAATTTTGAAAAAAAATTGTTTTTTTTATAATTACAAGAATAAAAAATATTCTATAACCCCAAATGGAGTAATCACAAGCAAAAGTCATTCTAATATCGCTTTAATTAAATACTGGGGAAAACATAATAATAAGATTCAAATACCGTTGAATTCTTCTATTAGTTATTCTTTAGGAAAAGTATACACGGTTACGCGATTAATTTATCAAGAGAAAAAAAAAAGTAATTTATCTATAAGAGTTTTTTTTTCAGGAAAAGAAAAAACTAGTTTTATTCCAAAAATTTTAGAATTTTTTCATCGGATTTCATTTTATTGTTCTTATATACGAGATTTTAATTTTATTATAGAAACCTATAATACTTTTCCACATAGTAGTGGAATTGCTTCTTCCGCTTCTTCCATGAGCGCTTTAGCATTGTGTATCATGAAAATAGAAAAAAAATTAGTATACTCTTTAAAAGAAGATTTTTTTTTAAAAAAAGCTTCTTTTTTAGCCAGATTAGGTTCTGGAAGTGCTTGCAGGTCTATTTATCCTGGACTTGTTGTTTGGGGATGTCATAAAGCCATAAAAGGAAGTAACAATCTTTATGCGATTCCATATCCATATGAAGTCCATTCCATTTTTACAAAAATAGAAGATACGATTTTAATCGTAGATGATGAACCTAAAAAAATATTGAGTTCAAAAGGTCATAAATTAATGAATAATCATCCTTATGCTAAGGATAGATTTAAATGTGCGAATCAGAATATGAATAGACTTATATCTATATTGAAAATAGGAGATTTTCAAGAATTTGGAGAATTAATAGAACATGAAGCTTTGACTCTTCATGCCATGATCATGACCTCTCGTCCCTATTTTTTATGGATGAAACCCAATACTCTGAACGTGATTCATACGGTATGGGATTTTAGAAAACAGAGCAATAAAAATATTTATTTTACTCTAGATGCAGGTGCTAATATTCATCTTTTATATCCTATTCAAGAAAAAACATCCATCCTAAAATGGATATATAGTGATTTATTTTCTTATTGTAAAAAAATTATAGAAAGTTTTTGTTTATATAATTATCTTTGTCTTTTGTTTTGGTGGACGTAGCTCAGTTGGTTTAGAGCATCAGATTGTGGTTCTGAGGGTCGCCGGTTCGAATCCGGTCGTCCACCCAAATTTTATATAATTTAATTTAATACCTTTTTGATTCTTGTAAAAGCTTCTATGATTTTATCTTCTGATGAAGCGTAAGAAATCCGTAAACATTCATTATCGCCAAAAGCACTTCCACTAACAGTAGCTACTTTAGTTTTTTCAAGTAAAAATTCAGAAAATTCATCTGAATTTTGAATCATTTTTCCATGTAATTTTTGTCCAAAAAAACCTGAAACTTTTGGGAAAATATAAAAAGCTCCATTTGGTTTATTAAATTGAAATCTATCAATTTCTTTTATCATCTCTAAAACTAAATTTCTTCTTTTTTCAAATTCCTTGATCATATATTCTATTTTATTGGGATGGGCTTCCAATGCCGTAACAGCAGCTATTTGTGCAATAGAATTAGGACAAGATGTCATTTGTCCCTGTATTTTATCACAAGATTGAGCAATCCATTCTGGAGCTCCAATATATCCAATTCTCCAACCTGTCATTGAAAAAGCCTTAGATAATCCATTAACAGTGATAACTTGATGATAAATATCAGGAAATATAGCAATGCTAGTATGTTTTTCTGAGTAACAAATATGTTCATAAATTTCATCAGTCAGAATCATGACTTCTGGATATTTTTTAAAAATTTTAGCTAAATCTTTCAGTTCTTCATAAGAATAAACACTTCCAGTAGGATTACAAGGAGTACTAAAAAGAAATAATTTTGTTTTAGATGTAATGGCTTTTTCTAATTGTTCTGGATAAATCTTAAAATTATTTTCCATCATTGTTGGGATTATAACAGGAGAAGATTCACAAAGTTTTACCATTTGTAAATAACTAACCCAATAAGGAGCGGGAATAATAACTTCATCATCTTTATTTAATAAAGATAAAAGAACATTTATGATCGCTTGTTTTGCTCCGGTAGAAACTACAATTTGAGAAGGAGTGTATTTTAAACGATTATCACGATAGAATTTTTCGCATATTGCTTTTTTAAGTTCAAAATATCCGGATACGGGTGTATAATAATGATATCCTTTATCTATAGCTTTTTTTGCAGCGGATAAAACAAAATTAGGGGGAAGAAAATCAGGTTCTCCCAAACTCAAGTTTATAACATCATAACCTTTATTTTTTAATGCTCTGGCCTTAGCTGACATAGCTATAGTTTGTGAATAAGATATATTCTGTAAACGATGAGATAATCTATTTTTCATATCATAAATATTTATTATTTTCTTTGAATTATTTTATTGAAATGATTACAAATCTAAATAAATTTGGTTACAAGTTTATTTTTCCATTAATTAATATGGAATTAATTAAAAAATATTTTCCAAATCTATTGGATCAACAAATTTATAGATTGTCTTCTTTAAAAAATTTATATGCGTATTGGAATGCACATGTGAATTTAGTTTCTAGAAAAACATTTCACGATTTTTATCAACAACATGTCCTTTTTTGTTTAGGAATCGCTAAAGTATTTTCTTTTTATCCTGGATCATGTGTTATGGATTTAGGTACAGGAGGTGGATTCCCTGGAATTCCTTTATCCATAGTTTTTCCTAATACAAAATTTGTATTAGTAGATTCTATTAGAAAAAAAATTAAAATTATAGAAAAAATTATATATAATCTTCATTTAAAAAATGTATTTCCTATTTGGATACGTGCAGAAAAATTAGAAAATAAATTTGATTTTGTGGTTACTAGAGGTGTAAAAAAAATAAATATCATCCATAATTGGATAAAAGATAAATTTAAATACAAATCCAATTCTATAATCAAAAATGGAGCTTTATATCTAAAAGGAGGAAATCTTTATAATGAATTAAAAGAATTTCCTCATGCCATAGAATATCCTTTAAATCATTATTTTGATGAACCGTTTTTTATAACTAAAAAAGTCATTTGGATTTCCAATATTTAATTAATATAATAGAAAGATAAAATGAATCCTAAAAAAATTTTTATAGAAAAAGTGAAAGAAAAAGGTGGATGGGTAAATGCTCATGCTCATTTAGATAGAGCTTATACTCTCACAAAAAAAAATTTCAAATATTCTTATTTTCCCCTTCAAAAAAAGTGGTATTTGGTTGATGAAATGAAACGTTTAGCTACAGAAGAGGATATTTATATCCGTATGGAAAAAGCCTTAGAATATTTTTTAATGCAAGGAACACAAGCTTTATGTTCTTTTATTGATGTAGATGAAATTATTGAAGATCGTGCCTTGAAAGCCGCTAAAAAATTGAAAAATAATTATGGAAATTCTATTCATATTTGTTTTGCTAATCAAGTTCTTAAAGGCGTATTGGATAAAAAATCAAAATATTGGTTCGATCAATCAATAGAATTTGTGGATATTATTGGTGGATTACCTGCTACAGATTATGGGAAAGAAGATGAGCATCTAGATATTTTATTACAAACAGCTAAAAAAAAAGAAAAAATTGTACATGTACATGTAGATCAATTTAATACTAGCCAAGAAAAAGAAACTGAAAAATTAGTAAAAAAAACGATTGAACATGGAATGCAAGGAAAGGTAGTAGCTATACATAGTATTTCTTTAGCGGCACATGCTAGAGATTATCGTTATAAAATATATCAATTAATGAAAAAAGCGAATTTGATGGTAATATCTTGTCCTATTGCTTGGATTGATCATACAAGAAGTGAACGTTTAACTCCTAGCCATAATTCTATTACTCCGGTGGATGAAATGATTCCTGAAGGAATTATAGTGGCATTTGGAACAGATAACATTTGTGACATCTATAAACCTTTTTCTGACGGAAATCTATGGATAGAACTACGAGTTATGTTGGAAGCTTGTCATTATTATGATATAGATCATTTGGTAAAAATTGCTACAATAAATGGATTAAGAGTATTAGGATTGGAAAATAAGTGATTTATTTTTTTCCTATTTTTTCTGGACGCATTTGTGGAAAAAATAAAACTTCTTGAATTGATTTTTCTTGAGTCAGTAACATTACTAAGCGATCTATTCCAATTCCAATACCTGCAGTAGGAGGCATTCCGAATTCTAAAGCACGTATAAAATCTTGATCAATAGATATAGATTCGTTTTTTGTGTTTCTTAACTTCATTTGTTCTCGTAAACGATCCAGTTGATCAATAGGATCATTAAGTTCTGAATAAGCATTAGCAATTTCTTGCCCATTTATGATAAGTTCAAAACGTTCTGATAAATTTTCGTTATAACGATGTCTCTTGGTTAAAGGACTCATTTCAACGGGGTAATCAATAATAAAAGTAGGATTAATGTAATTTTTTTCGCATTTTTCTTCAAAAATATTTTCAATTAATTTAGCTTTACTCATTTTTATATTTTCTTCTATATGCAATTTTTGACAAACTTTTCTTAATTCTTCCTTTCCCATTTCTTTTATATCAAATCCTGTATATTTTTTAATAGAATCCAATATGGGGATCCGAGGAAAAGGAGTTTGAAAATTAAAATGATTATTTTCTTTTTTTTGAAATTTATTACAGATACATTTCATCAATTTTTCTGTAAAATTCATCATCCAATAATAATCTTTATAAGCAACATAAAGTTCTAATACAGTAAATTCTGGATTATGAAGACGATCCATTCCCTCATTTCTGAAATTTCTAGAGAATTCATATACCCCGTGAAATCCACCAATAATCAATCTTTTCAAATAAAGTTCATTAGCTATCCGTAAATACAATGGAATCCCCAGTGTATTATGATACGTTTCAAAAGGACGAGCTATGGCTCCTCCAGGAATGGATTGTAAAATAGGTGTATCTACTTCTAGATACCCCTTTTTATCAAAAAAATTCCTTATTTTTTTAATGATCCGAGTCCGTTTTAAAAAAATTTCTTTTACATGATCATTGACTATAAGATCAACATAACGCATACGATAACGTTGTTCTGTATTAGAAAAAGCATCATATATTTTTTTGTTTTTATCCATTTTGACTTGTGGTAAAGGTCGTATAGATTTGGATAATAAAGTGAATTGGTGAACATGTATGGTGATTTCATCCATTTTTGTTTTAAATAAAATCCCTTTTACTCCAATAATATCTCCTATATCTATAAGTTTTTTTAAAAAAACATTGTAAGCATCCTCTTTTTTTATTTGATCCGGAGATAAAAATAAATGATCCTGTGTAAAGTATATTTGCATACAACCCGTATGATCTTTTATTTCTCCAAAAGAAGCTTTTCCTAAAATACGCAAACGCATTAACCGTCCAGCTATGCTTATAGTTTCTTTTTCCGTAAAATTTTTTCGTATATTACAAATGGTCGTAGTTACTACATATTCTTCTGAAGGATAAGGATTGATACCCAATAGTTTCAGTTGATATAGTTTTTTTCTTCGTATAATTTGTTGTTCTGATAAATTTGTGTGTATGTCCTCCATACGAAACGAACGAATTGAATAAAACTAAGGTACATTTGTTTTTTTTATTATATAAATTTTTCAAAAACTATGAAAAAAAAAATACTTTTTTTCGAAGATTTAGGAAAAAAAGAATATCAAGAGACTTGGAAATATCAGAAAAAATTATTTGATGATATTATACAAAAAAAAATCAATAATATACCAGCTAATAAAGCGGGATATTTGCTTTTTGTAGAGCATCCTCATGTATATACTATAGGTAAAAATGGAAAAAAAGATAAACATTTGTTGGTTTCGTCAGATTTTTTAAAAAAAAAAATGTTTCGTTTTCTCAAACGGATAGAGGAGGGGATATCACTTACCATGGTCCTGGACAATTGATAGGATATCCTATTTTAAATATGGATTATTTTTTTACGGATATTCATAAATATCTTCGTCTTTTAGAAGAAGTGATTATCCATTTTATGTGGAAAAATTTTAAAATAAAGGGAGAAAGAAAAAAAGGAAAAACAGGGGTTTGGTTTAATGTAAAAAATGGAAAATCAAGAAAAATATGTGCAATAGGAATTAGAATGAGTCGTTGGGTAACCATGCATGGATTTGCTTTAAATGTAAATACAGATTTACAGTATTTCAATCATATTATTCCTTGTGGAATTTATAATCAAGAAGTGACTTCTTTAAAAAAAGAATTGAAAAAGAATGATATCTCTTTTCAAGAGGTGAAACGGATGGTAAAAAAATCTTTTCAAGAAATTTTTGATGTAGAATTCATAAACATGCCAAAAAAATTGGATTTTTAGATTTTAATTTATTGGTTCGGCTATCATAATTCCATCCTTATCTACTTTTTTCATTAATACATCTTGTAATGTATTTTCATATATAGAAGAATTGTATGAGTTTAATGCTATCTTAGTCCGAATATAATTTTCGGTATATCCATACAAATATTCTTTATTGTGATAATTTTTTTCGAATAAAACAGTTTTTTTAGTGTGAATTTGTTTTTTACAAAAAAATCGATATTTCTTTTTTGAAAGAACTCTCAAAACCTGATTCCGTTTCCATTGTATTTTTTTAGATACATTATCCTGTATCGTACTGGATTTCGTATTTGGTCTAGTAGAATAGGTAAATATGTGTAAAGATGAAATTTCTAATTTTTTCAAAAAATGATAAGTATCCAAAAAATGTTTATGTGTTTCTCCAGGAAAACCAACAATAAGATCTGAACCTATATAAGCATCTGGCATTAAATATCGAATTTTTTTTACTTTTTCTTGATAAAGTTCTCGTCTATAACGTCTATGCATTTTTCCCAAAATATCATTGCTTCCAGACTGGAAAGGGATATGAAAATGAGGAACAAAATGTTTACTTTTAGATAAAAATTCAATACATTCATTTTTTAACAAATTAGGCTCTATAGAGGATAAACGTATTCTTCCTTTTTCTTTTTCTTGTATTTGATCTATAGCTTGTATTAAATCAAAAAATGTATATAACCGTCGATTTTCTCCGTATATATTTTTTCCATAGTCTCCGATATTGACACCTGTTAACACGATTTCTTTAACTCCTTTATTAAAAAGAAATCTAATATTTTTCAATATATTTTCTATACTCTCAGAACGAGAGGGGCCTCTTGATATAGGAATGATGCAATAACTGCACTTATAATCACATCCATCCTGTATTTTTAAAAAAGAACGAGTTCTATCTCCAATGGAAAACGATGGAAAATAAGTTTTTTTTGAAATAATTTTTGCATAATATTTTTTTTTCAAAAACCATTTTCTATTAACATAATCTATGATTTTAGATTTTTCTTCATAGCCTAAAACGAGATCGACTCCAATAATAGAAGATACGGCTTCAGGATTTAATTGAGCATAACATCCTATTACTATAATGAAAGCTTTCAAATTGATATTTCTAGCAGAACGGACAATATGCTTAAATTCAATTTCTGCATTTTTTGTGACAGAACAACTATTGATCACATAAATATCTGCATAACTCTTGAAAGTAACATGTTTATAATATAAGTTAGAAAACTTTCTTGCTATGGTTGAGGTCTCTGCGTAATTTAGTTTACATCCCATGGTATAAAATGCTACTTTTTTTTTCAACATTTCTTTGATTTTAGTCTATATGATCTGATCATATGCTATCTTATTATCTGTTATCTGCAGTCGTAAAGTCGTGAATCTGTATTATATCTATCTTTTCTAAACAAACTAACTAAGATGAAAAATAATCTTCAATTCCACTATGGCTAGCTTTTATCGCTTTTTTTCCTTTTGTCCAATTTGCGGGACAGACTTCTCCACTGTTTTCATAATATTGAAGTGCATCTATCATACGAATAGCTTCATTAACATTTCTACCTAAAGGAAAATCATTAATTAAAATATGTCTTATGACCCCTTCTTTATCTATTAAAAATAATCCTCTATAAGCAATAAGTTCTCCCGTTGCTTTCAATCCTTCATTATTGCAAATCCAATCTCCAGATAACACTCCATAGTTATGAGATATAGTCTTATTGATATCAGAAACAATAGGAAAAGTTACCCCATGTATTCCCCCTTTTTTTTTTGGCATCTGCAACCAAGCCCAATGAGATTGTTCTGTATCCGTAGAAACCGCAATGATTTGTACATTTCTCATTTCAAAATCATAAATTTTTTCTTGAAATGCATATATTTCTGTAGGACATACAAAAGTAAAATCTTTAGGATAAAAAAAAAGTAAAACATATTTACTTCCTTTAAATTGTTCCAAAGTAAAATATTGTACAATTTCTTTACCATTTAATACCGCACTAGCCGTAAAATTAGGCGCTTTTTTTGAAATTAATGTATTCATTTTTTTCGTGTTTATATGCACGAATTTACCAAAACTTAAAAAAAGAAAAAAATAATTATTATAAAAAATCAGACATATCTATGTAACTTTTTATGAAGTTCATTTTTTATATTTGTTAAATGTATAATTTTTTTTATAAAAACTTCTCTATTCTTATCTTTTGAAAGATAATTCTGATAATGTATGATCTCTTTTTGAATCAATTTAGAAATATATAAAGATTGATATCTCAATAAAATATCACTAATATATTGATTCATGTGATCTTCTTGAGATGAAACTTGTATTCCTTTTCTATCCCATTTGGATAAAAAATAAAATTTTGTATTTTCTTTATAAAAAAAATTTGATGAATCTTTTTTTTTCCTTAGTAAGCAAATTTTATCAAATATTTCTTGGTTTTTTTTTAAAGAAAAACGTAAGTTCCTGCATTTAAAAATACGCAATATTTCTTCTAAAACCGTTGTGTTATATTCTTTTTTTTTTATAATTTTATTTCCATGATTTAAAATTAATTGAATCAATTTATTTTCAATAATAAGAATAGTGTTTCTTTTTTTTGAAAAAAACGTGGGGGAGACCTTAACTGTACTAAATTTTTGTGCTTTATTTTCGTTTATTCTTTTCAATTCAGAAATCAGAACTTCTTGACGAATGTTGAGTACTTTGGAAGCTTCTTGCAGGTATAATTCCTTTTGAATAACATTGGATATTTTTGAAATACTATTCAAAATATTTTTAACTAAGAATGATTTTTTAATGGGATCATCTTTATGGAATCTTTCATATATTTTTTGTTTAAAGGAAACAAAATTGTAACTATTTTTTGCTACAAAATCTTTGAGTTGAGAAAAAGAATATTTTTTGGATATCAAATCTGGATCTTCACCATTAGAAATAAATAATATACGTAAATTCATTTCTTGTTCTAGCATCATATTAATTCCTCTCAAAGAGGCTTTAATTCCAGAACGATCTCCATCATAAAAAAGAACAATATTTTTTGTAAATTTTTTGATCAATAGGACTTGATCCACGGTGAGTGAAATGCCCGAAGAAGAAACTACATTTTTTATACCAGATTGATGTAAAGAAATAACATCTGTATATCCTTCCACTAAATAACAAAAATTTTCTTTTAGAATGTTGATTTTAGCTTGAAATAAGCCATATAAAATTTTACTTTTTTGAAAAATATTGCTCTCTGATGAATTAATGTATTTAATGGAATGTCTAGAATCAATATTCCTACCTCCAAAACCTATAACCCTTCCTGATAAATTATGTATTGGAAACATCACACGTTGACGGAAACAATCAAAAAAATGATTGTATTTCTTCAAAATAGTAACCCCAGATTTTTTTATATCTTGTATTTTAAATCCTTCTTTTAATGCAGTTTTCGTAAGTCTATTCCAAGAAATAGGGGCATAACCTAATTCGAATTTTTGAATTATTCTTATGTCAAAACCTCTTTTTTGAATTAAATAATTCAATCCATTTTTATTTCCTTCTTTGGTAGAATGTAATTGATAAATAAAAAAACGTTTTGCATAATCTTGTATCAAGTATAATTTTTCGTATTCTTCTTCCTCTTTTTTATGTTTTTTATCTATATGATCAATCTTTATATCATATTTTTTAGCAAGAAAACGTAATGATTCCTCATAAGTAAAATGTTCATGTTCTATAAGAAAAGTGATAATATTCCCTCCTTTTCCAGAACTAAAATCTTTCCATATTTTTTTTATAGGAGAAACTATAAGAGAAGGTGTTTTTTCATTAGAAAAAGGACTTAATCCTCTATAATTCAAACCACTTTTTTTTAATTCGATAAAATCTCCAATAACATCTTCTATACAAGAAACAGAAAGTATTTTTTTTATAGTTTCTTTAGAAATCATAATAATATTTAATTTCCTAATTTCATTCTATGAATAATTTTTTTTGGATTAGAATCAGAAAAAATAGTAGTCCCTGCCACTAATATATCTGCTCCATTTTTGAATAATAATGAAGAATTTTCTAAATTAACTCCTCCATCTACTTCTATAAGAGCAGAAGAATCTTTTCTTAATATTAAATCTTTAATATCTTCTAATTTTTGATATGTTTTATGAATAAATTTTTGACCACTATAACCAGGATTAACACTCATCAATAAAACAAAATCTATATCATTAATAATGTCTTGTAAAAGAAAAACTGGAGTATGTGGATTCACAGCGACGCCTACCTTCATCCCATTTTCTTTAATATCATTAATTGTTCGGTTTAAATGAATACAAGCTTCATAATGAATATGTAAATGATCAGCTCCGCAAGCTTTTAACTGTTCAACATAACGTTCTGGCTGTAATATCATTAAATGAACATCCATCGGTTTATGTGCATATTTTTTTACATATTTAGTAAACAAGAATCCAAAAGAAATATTAGAAACAAAGGAAGAATCCATTATGTCAATATGAAACCAATCTGCCTCACTTTGATTCAGCATTTCTATATCACGATACAAAAAAGCTAAATTTGCTGAAAGTAAGGATGGAGCTATAATTTTTTTCATATTTTTTAATAATTAAGAATTAGTTAAAATTTATAGTATATTTTTATGAAATCATAGCTTCACTAATTCCAGTATGAGAAAAACCTCCATCATGATATAAATTTTGCATAGTTACTTTTCTTGTTAAATCTGAAAAAAGTGTAATTATATAGTTTGCGCAATCTTGTGCAGAAGCGTTTCCTAACGGGGATATTTTTTCAGATAATATGAAAAGTTGATTAAAACCTTTAATAGCTTTTGCTGATCGTGTTATACTAGGAGATTGTGATACAGTATTCACCCTTACTTTTTCTTTGATTCCCCAATGATATCCAAAATTACGTGTAATACTTTCTAAATAGGATTTATAATCGGACATATCTCCATAATGTGGAAAACTTCGTTGAGAAGCAATATATGTTATAGCCACAATAGAACCCCATTTATTCATCGCTTTTTTATTCCAAGCTGTTTGCATAATTTTATGATAAGATACAGCAGATATTTCCCATCCTTTTCTTAAAAATTCATAATTTAAAGAAGGATAAGTTAAACCCTTTCGGATATTCATAGACATAGCTATGGAATGCAATAAAAAATCTATTTTTCCTTCAAAATGATCTAATGTTTTTTCAAATAAAATATTAAGATCTGGAATGGAAGTGGCATCTGCTGGAATCACCATAGATTTTGTTTTATGAGATAATTCATAAATTTTACCTATTCTTAAAGAAGCTGGTGTATTGGTTAATACAAAAGATGCTTTTTCTTCATAAGCGCGTTCTGCTACCTTCCAAGCAATAGAATTTTCATCAAAAGCTCCAAATATAATTCCTTTTTTTCCTTTCAATAAATTGTAAGACATAGTTAAAATATTGAACTAAAAATACCTATTTTTTGAAAATATATCCTTTATAACGGATAAATAATCCAACTTTTCCCATGTGAAAAGTTCTACTTCTTGTTTTTTTTGATTCCCTTCTATATCGAAAAAAGACTTATACACTTTTTTAGGAGTTTTTCCCATATGTCCATACACAGATGTTTCCTCATATATTGGCTTACGCAATTTTAATCTTTTTTCTATAGCATAAGGACGTAAGTCAAAAATTTTCTTTATATTCGACGCAATGTTTTCATTATCTATTCTTGATTTACCATAGGTATTGACAAAAATTCCTATGGGTTCTGCAATACCTGCAGCGTAAGATATTTGTATCAGTATCTCATCTGAAATTCCTGCTGCTACCAAATTTTTGGCTATATGTCTAGCGGCATAAGCTCCAGATCTATCCATTTTAGATGGATCTTTTCCAGAAAAAGCTCCTCCACCATGAGATCCTCTTCCTCCATAAGTATCTACTATAATCTTTCTTCCGGTAAGACCTGTATCACCATGAGGTCCTCCCGTGACAAATTTTCCTGTTGTATTGATGTAATATTTTGTTTTATCCGTAAATAATTTTTTTACATTTTTTATATTATTCATTTTCCAAACTCTTGGAATAAGAATATTCTTAACATCATCAACTATACGTTGATGCATTTTTTCTTTCGTATCAAATTCATCATGTTGAGTAGAAATGACAATAGCGTGAATATGCACCGGAACATTGTCATCAGAATATTCTAAAGTTACTTGAGATTTTGCATCTGGACGTAAATAAGTCATTTTTTCCCCTTCATTTCTAAGAAATGAAAGTTCTCTTAATATATGATGCGATATTTCTAATGATAAAGGCATATAATTTTCCGTTTCTTTCACCGCATACCCGAAAATAATTCCTTGATCTCCAGAACCTTGTTCTTCTTTTTTTGATCTATGAATCGCCTCTAATAGATCCAAAGATTGTTCTTGAATAGAAGAAAGAACTCCACAAGAATCTGCATTAAATCTGTATTCATTTTTAGTATATCCTATTTTTCTGAGAATATCACGAGCTATTTTTTGAACATTAACCCAGGTATTAGAATTGACTTCTCCAGATAATATAATTTGTCCCGTGGTGACTAAAGTTTCTATAGCTACTTTTGCATTTGGATCATACGCTAAAAAATGATCTAATATAGAGTCAGATATTTGATCTGAAATCTTATCAGGATGACCTTCTGAAACAGATTCGCTGGTAAATAAATAAGCCATTTTTAGGAGGACTAAGAAGTATTTTTATTTTATTAATTATTAAAAAATTATAAATAATATAAAAACATTATCTAATTTGATTCTGAATTTTAATAGATTCTTGATGTAATAGTTTAAAAATTTTTTCAAGTAATTCTTCAGAAATTCCTAAATTTTTACCAAAATTAAGAGATTTTTTCATAATATCTTGCCATCTACTGGGTTGAAAAATAGCAATATCTGAAGCTTTTTTTAAAGATCCTAATTTTTTGGAAACGTTCATTCTTTCTGATAAAAGCGTAATAATATTTTCATCTAGTTCATCAATTAAAATTCTAAAAGAATCTAAAGATCTTTTACTTTTTTGATCACATTTTTCGACATATGTTAATTCTTTTAACATTTCCAAAAGATTTTCGGGAGTGATTTGTTGTTGAGCATCGCTCCAAGCATGATCAGGATCACAATGACTTTCTACCATTAATCCTTCATATTGAAAATGATAAGCTTTTTTTGCTATATCCAAAATCCCTTCTTTATTTCCACAAATGTGTGAAGGGTCACATATTATAGGAATTCTAGGAAGAAGGCTCCTAAAATTTAACAAAAGATTCCAATTAGGTTGATTGCGATATTTTGAGTTTTTGTAGGTGTAGAATCCACGGTGTATGACCCCTAATTTTCTAATTCCTTTTCCCAATAAACGTTCTAAAGCTCCGGTCCATAATTCTATATCAGGATGAATGGGGTTTTTTACTAAAATGATTTTATTCTCTTCTCCTTCCAGAGCATCCGCTATTTCTTGAATTGTAAAAGGACTTGCTGTGCTTCTAGCACCTATCCAAAGAATATCTATTCCAAAAGAAACGGCTAATTTCACATGTTCTGCATTTGCTATTTCTGTTGCCACCATTAATCCCGTACTATTTTTAACCTTATGAAGCCATTCTAATCCTTTTCTTCCAATTCCCTCAAAATTATTGGGTTTCGTTCTCGGTTTCCATATTCCAGCTCTAAATACTTGAACATAGGAAGGATTCAATCTATTGGCTGTTTCTAATATTTGTTCTTCACTTTCTGCACTGCAAGGCCCAGATATAATGAAAGGCTGATTCCACTTATCAATCCAAGATCTGTCTATACTATTATTCAATTTTTCCATCACAATACATTTAATTTACACATATTTTTTATTTTTTATATCGTTTGCCTTTTTCATATATTCATATATCTTATGAAATTTTTTGTCTATTAAATAATTACGAAATTTATTTAAATGATCAATATAAAAATCTATAGCTTGAATCATATTTTCTCTATTCGAAATAAAAATAGGCAACCATGTTTCAGGTTTACTTTTAGCTAAACGTGTAGTTGAATCTAATCCACTTCCCATCATATTATTAAAAACTTTCTCTTCATTTTTAAATTTTTTTAAAACGGTACTCGCTAAAGAAAAGGAAACCACATGAGGTAAATGAGATATATAAGCAATATATAAATCATGTTCTTTAGAGGTCATATAAATCATACGCATGTTCATAACAGAATATATTTTTATAGCGATAGAGATTGCATCTGGAGCACTCAGTTCAGAATCACAAATGATACATTTTTTTTTATAAAACAAATCAGAATAAGCTGAAATAGGTCCAGAATTTTCAATTCCTGCAATCGGATGTGTAGCTACAAAACGACTTCTTTTAGGATGAGAATAAATTCTATTACAAATATCATATTTAGTAGATCCAGTATCTAAAATGACTGTATCCGTAGTGATTCTATTCAAAATACTTGGAAGAATTTTATCTATTCCATCTACAGGAATGGATAAAATAATTACTGAAGATTGCACAACAAGATCCTGCAAAGGAATTATCTCATCTACAATTCCAAGTTTTACAGCATGTAAAGCATTTTCTTTATTAGAGTCTGTTCCTAAAAATTTATCTCCAAAATTGGATTTTCTCAATCCTAAACCAATGGATCCTCCAATCAATCCTAATCCTATTATTCCAATATTCATGAAAAAATTCTATTTTTTGCCTCTTCCAAAATTTTTATTGGACAACACATAGAAAACCTTACATATCCTTTTCCATTATGACCAAACACTCTACCAGGTGTCACAAATATGTGATAAGTTTTGAGAAATTTTTCGGACCATATACAATCATTTTTATCTGCATCAGTTATTTTTGCCCAAACAAATATTCCAGAACTTTTTTTCGCATATTTTAAATTTAAATAATCACATATTTCCCATATAATTTTTTTTCGTTTTATATATTCTATATTCAATTTTTCAACCCATTCTGAATCATGATTCATAGCTTCTATGGCTCCAATTTGTATGGGATAATACATCCCAGAATCCATTTGACTTTTTATTTTCAATATATTCTGAATAAATTCTTTTTTTCCTATTATCATTCCAACACGCCATCCAGGCATATTGTAACTTTTACTTAAAGAATTTAATTCCAAAGCTATATCTTTAGCCCCTTTCACATTAAAAATACTTAAAGGACGTTCCTGGTTCAATATAAAACTATAAGGATTGTCATGAACGAGTAATACACGATTTTTTTTCGCAAATAGAACAATTTCTTCTAATCTTTCAAAAACAATTGTTGCTCCCGTAGGCATGTGAGGATAGTTAATCCACATAATCTTGGCTTTTGACCTAGATATAGGTATATTTTCCAGTCTAGGAATCCAATTTTCATCCTCATCAAGATCATAATATATAATTTTTGCTTCTAAAAGTTTTGATATAGAGGAATAAGTAGGATATCCAGGATCGGGAATTAATACCTCATCTCCTTTATCTAAATAAGACATACTTATATGCATAATTCCTTCTTTAGAACCCATTAATGGTAAAATTTCATTTTTAGGATTTACATCAACTTGATATACTTTTTTATACCAATTAGAAATGGCATTCCGCAATTCTTCTATTCCAATGTAGCTTTGATAAGTATTAGCATGCTTCAATTCTGATGCTTTTTTCATTTTATGTACAACACTATGTGGAGGAAGAAGATCAGGATTTCCAATTCCTAAATTTATAATTTTTACACCATTTTTTTCAAGATTATATATTTCCTTCATTTTTTCGGAAAAAAAGTATTCCGATATTTTATGCGTTCTTTTTGCTGCTAGAATCATTATAAAGATCTTATTCTACCATTTTTATATTCTCCCATAATAGAAAATTGATGAATACAGGGAATTTCTTGTATTTGTTTTTTCATTTTTTCATAATCTTTTATATTGCTGAATATAATATCCACATAAAATGAATATTCCCAAGGTCTTTGTATGATAGGGATAGATTGTATTTTCGTCATGTTAATTCCAAGACTAGATATAAAACTCAATATCTGAGATAAACTACCAGTAGTATGCAATATTTTGAATATTAATGAAGCTTTATTAAAATAATCATTTTCTTGTTTATAACAATTTTTAATGACGAAAAATCTAGTAAAATTGCTTGTAATAGTTTGTATATTCTTGGAAATGATTTCCAGACCATATTCTTGAGCCGCATTTTCAGACGCTATTGCAGCTAAGCCTTTTTTTTTGCATATAGAAATATATTTAGCAGCAGCAGCTGTATCTGAATATTCAGATATTTTTATATCAGGATGTGCATCTATGAACAATTCACATTGTAAAATAGCCATAGGATGAGAATATATTTCCTTAATATTTTCTATATTTTGTCCGGGGGGAGCCATGAGATGATGTTGTATCGGCATATATATTTCTCCCACTATTTTTAAATTATATTCAGATAAAAGACTGTAATTCGTCAATATCGTACCTGCTATGGTATTTTCTATAGCCATTACTCCAAGATCTACATTAGATTTTGCAACGGAAATAGCCAATTCTCTAAAAGAAGAACATTCCATCAACTTATAATTACATCCTTCAAAATATCTGGAAACAGCTGCATGATGAAAACATCCCTTAACCCCTTGTATCCCTATTTTTTTCATGAAATCAAAAAAAAGATTGAACTACTATCAATTGAGCGGAAAAATTTGAAGCAAATATAAAAAATTATTCCATTTTATACAATTTTTTCAATTTATATGTATATATAATTTAAGTGATCAAATATGAATAGACAACAAAAAGATTAAAACGGTTAACTTTATATTTTCGTATTCTATTATTTCATTATGAAAAAGAAAAAATCTTCTATAGGATGGAGGAATGAAAACAAGCATCCTTCTCTTTCGGAAGTTTTTTCTTCCGTTTCTGTTCCTAAACAGAAAGGAATATGGAAAAAACTTTTTGCTTTTACTGGTCCAGGATTATTAATTGCTGTAGGATATATGGATCCAGGAAATTGGGCAACAGATATTGCTGGAGGAGCTAAATTTGGTTATATGCTTTTATCCGTCATTTTTATATCCAATTTTTTTGCCATTATTTTGCAACATTTAGCTTTGAAATTAGGAATTGTTTGTGAAAGAGACTTAGCACAAGCTTGTAGAGATCATTATCCTCCCTTTATTAGTTTTATCCTATGGATATTATGTGAAATTGCTATTTCCGCTTGCGATTTAGCTGAAATCATTGGTTCCGTATTAGCCTTAAAATTGCTTTTTGGCATTCCCATTACATGGGGTGTATTGATTACAGCTATAGATGTTTTTATTATTTTATTTTTCCAATCTAAAGGTTTTAGATATATTGAAAGTGTAGTAGCTGCTTTAATTTTTACAATTTTAGTTTGTTTTAGTTTTGAAATTATTAGTTCCAAACCTGAAATCTTTCCCATATTAAAAGGAATTATACCTACCCCTGAAATTATGAAAAATTCGCATTCTTTCTATATATCTATAGGAATATTAGGAGCAACGGTAATGCCACACAATCTTTACCTTCACTCAAGCATTATACAAACCAGAGATTATCCACGTACTATTGAAGGAAAAAAAATGGCGATAAAATATGCGACCATAGACAGTACTTTATCTTTATCCTTAGCATTTTTTATCAATGCAGCTATATTAATTTTATCTGCTTCCACTTTTCATAAAGCGGGACATACAGAAGTCGCAGACATCATGGATGCTCACAAACTTCTAACTCCTATACTGGGTTCTAGTCTGGCTGGAGTTTTTTTTGCATTAGCTTTACTAGCATCAGGACAAAATTCAACATTAACTGGAACTCTATCTGGACAAATAGTCATGGAAGGCTTTCTGAATTTAAAATTAAAACCTTGGATTAGAAGATTAATAACAAGACTTATAGCTATTGTTCCAGCTATGATTGTTTCTATTTTTTATGGAGAAAAAGGAACAACTGAATTATTAATAATTAGTCAAATTATTTTATCAGTACAACTAAGTTTTGCTATTGTTCCATTAGTTAATTTTACAGGAGATTATGAAAAAATGGGACCATTTGTCAATGGGCCTATTTTAAAAATATCAGCTTGGTTTATTACCATCATCATTGTATTGCTCAATTTATTTTTATTATATGATACTTTATTAGGAAGAAGATAATACTTCAAAATTTAATGTAAACTCGCATTTTCGATGTAAACGGATATTTACCTGATGTTTTCCTATTGTTTTAATTACTTTATTTCCAAGTATTCTAATAAATTTTTTATCTATAGAAATTCCTTCTTTATTCAAAATTTTCATAATATATTGATTATTAATGGAACCAAAAAGTTTTCCCCCTTTACCTACCTTAACTGGGATTTTAATAGTTAATTTTTTTAATTTATTTTCTATTTCTTTCGATTTTTCAATTAAAAAACTTTCTTTTTTAGAACGTTGTTTCAATATTTCATGAGTATTTTTTATAGTTCCAGGTAAAGCTAAAACAGCATACCCTTTAGGAATAAGATAGTTTCTAGCATAACCAGGTTTTACATCTAATTCATCGTATTGAAACCCTAAATTTTCTATGTCTTTTTTGAGGATAATTTTCATTTTTATCTTAAATCATCTGTCACAAAAGGTAAAAGGCCAATCTGTCTACATCTCTTAATAGCTGCATTTAATTTATTTTGATTTTTTTGTAAAGTGCCTGTAATACGACGTGGTAAAATTTTTCCTTGCGCATTCAGAAATTTTATTAAAAATGTAGGATCTTTATAATCTATATATTTAATATTTCTTTTTTCAAAAAAGCAATATTTTTTTTCTACTTTTGTTTCTATTTTAATAGGAGATAAATATCTTAATTCATTATCTACTACTTGTTTTGCATGTTTATGGGGTTCCTCTAATATCATAATTCTTCATCTTTTTTTAACAATTTTGTTCTTCTTTTTTCAGCATATTCTATTCCATGTTTATTTAATTTTACAGTTATAAAACGTAAAATACGCTCATCTTGCCTTAATTTCAATTCTAAATCAGAAACTAAATCAGAATTTAACAAAAATTCAAACAAGTGATAACATCCGCTTTGTTTTTTTTGAATGGGATAAGCTAGTTTCTTTAATCCCCAATGTTCCTGGTGAACGATTTTTCCTTTTTTTTGTATGATATAATTTTCATATTCTTTTGCTGTTTCTTTTGCTTGATCATCAGATAGTATAGGAGTTATTATTATAACATTTTCATAATGGTTAAACATTGAATTTTTTTTTTACGAAAATGTAAATCTATATTTTTATGTTCTTTTTTCAAAAAGATTCTAAATTTTTTCTTTGATTTGATTGATCAGTTTTTCGATACGTCGTATACTTTCTTCTTTTCCTAGTATTTCAAAAATTATGAAAATATCAATTCCTTTTAGAATCCCCACTACAGCTAAACGAAATAATTGCATGATTTGATGTTTATTTTTTATTGTTTGAAACAAAAATCTCAAATTTACAGATGTAAATTGATTCATATTATATAACAATATTTTGGCATTTTTTAATTGAAGAATGGTATTTTCATGACAAATTTTATTAAAAAAATTAGCTTCATAAGAACTAGGAGAAATAAAAAAATAAAAAGAATGTTCCCATATTTCATGAATAAAATGAATCCGATTCATTGTTAAATGGATTACTTTCCATAAATAATCTGTTTTGCATGAAATAGAATGTGTTTTGATTTTTTTGGAAAGAAATGCAAATATTTCTTTTTTTTTTTCATTTAAATATTTTTTATTGAACCAATTTGCTTTTTTTATATCAAAATAAACACCAGATTTAGTTATTTTTTCTAAAGAAAATAAATTGATTAATTCTTGTAAAGAAAAAATTTCCCTTTCACCTCCAGGATTCCATCCTAATAAAGCTAGCATATTCACAAACGCTTCTGGAAAATAACCTAATTCCCTATATCCTGGTAAGATAATTTTTGTTTTTGGAATTTCCCATTGTATAGGATATATAGGGGAATTTAAGCTATTTGTGTTTCTTTTACTAATTTTTCCTTTTCCATTATTTTTTAAAATTAAAGGTAAATGTGCAAAATTAGGAGGAGTCCACCCCAAAGCCCTATATAACAATACATGCAAAGACATAGATGGAAGCCATTCTTCTCCTCTTATCACATGAGTAATTTTCATTAAATAATCGTCTATTGTATTAGCTAAATGATAAGTAGCTCCTCCATCAGATTTTAACAAAATTTTATCGTCTAAATGATCTGTATTAACAATTATATTGCCACGTATTATATCATGCATTTTCAATTTTTCTCCAGGTTCTATTTTAAATCGAATCACATAAGAACAAGATCGCAATTTATCATGTAATTGTTCTTTTGTCATAGTTAAAGAATTGTTCAGTTTCATTCTAATTCTAGAATTATAAGAAAAAGTCAATCCACGATGATTATATTCTTTTCTTTTTTTATCAATATCTTGATTTGTATCAAAAGCATAATAAGCATAGCCTCTTTTTAACAATTTATTGATATACATATGATATATATCCCCCCTTTTAGATTGAAAATAAGGAGAATAAGACCCCCCATACCCAACCCCTTCATCAGGTTCTATCTGACACCATTTTAATGCCTCCAAAATATACGATTCAGAATTTTCAACGAATCTTTTTCGATCAGTATCTTCTATTCTAAGCACAAATGTTCCGCCATGTTTTTTAGCAAAAAGATAATTATATAATGCGGTTCTGATTCCACCTAAGTGCAGTGGGCCTGTAGGACTAGGGGCAAAACGAACTCTTACAGAATGTAGTGACATAAATTTAATTTATTTTCCAATACAAAATTTTGAAAAAATATTTTTGAGTATATCTTCACTTGTGATTTCTCCCGTAATTTTTCCTAAATACCGTAATGCATCTTTAATATATATTGATACTAAATCTACTGAAATTCCTTTATTAAAAGCATTATGTGCCAATGATATTTCTATTAACGATAGTTTTAAAGCTTCATAATGTCTATCTTGTGTTACCACTATTTTTTTTCCCTTTAATTTATCCAAAAATAAAGAACTCAAAGCATTGAGTACCCTTTTTACATCATGATAATTTTTTGATGAAATTTCAAAAAAATAAGGAATTTTTGAATCGAAATTTTCAAAATCATGAAGAGGAGATATATCTGATTTATTCGCTATGGAAAAAATATTTTTTAATGGATATTTTTTGTGAATTTTTTTAATATCACTAATAATTTTTTTTTTTTCTTTATTTGAAGAATCAAAAATATATAATATGACTTGAGCCTCTTCCATTTTTTTCATGGTTTTTTCCACTCCCATAATTTCTATAGGATCTTTAGTTTTTCTAATTCCTGCTGTATCCAAAAAATGAAAAAGAATTCCATCCAAAATGATTTCTCCTTCCACACAATCTCTAGTTGTTCCTTCTATATCGGATATAATGGAACGGTCTTCCTGAATTACCTGATTAAAAAAAGTAGATTTCCCCACATTGGGTTCTCCAATAATGACCACATAAATTCCTTTTTTTATAGCATTTCCTAACGAAAAAGATTCAATTAAATCTTTTAAAGTCCCTTCTAATTCTTGTAAAAAAGAAAAAAGTTCTGATCTTTTAGCAAAAATCACATTTTCTTCAGAAAAATCCAATTCCAATTCTAGTAAAGATGCAAAATCCAATAATTTTTTCCTTAAATCCTTAATAGTGTTAGACAATGTTCCTTTGATCTGTTGTAAAGATATTTCATGAAAAATTTTATTTTCAGATACAATCAAATCAGCTATAGCTTCAGCTTGTGATAAATCTACTTTTTTATTGATAAAAGCACGCAATGTAAATTCTCCAGGACGAGCCAAACGTATTCCTTTTCTAATGAGCAATTGCAAAATCTGTTGTTGAATATAACAAGATCCATGACAAGAAATTTCTATCATATTCTCTCCTGTATAAGAAAAAGGAGATTTGAAAATAGAAACTAAAACTTGATCTAATAAATTATTATTTTCTGCTACAACATATCCTAAATGAATTGTATGTGTAGATTGGTTTTCCAGTTTTTTGCCAGATTTAATAGAAACAAAAATATTTTCAACAATAGATATGGAATTTTTTCCAGAAATACGAATAACAGAAATAGCACTAGATCCAATAGGAGTTGCTAAAGCAACAATGGGATCTCCATCTAAATCTAACATAAAAAATTACGTATGATGTATAACAAAAAACATACAATTCTTAATTTATCTATCTATATCTATCCATAAAATAAGTATTTTTTTTGAAATTTGCATCATTTTAATTTATTCATATGGAATCTTTTTACAAATTTTACCGTATATTTCAAAACACTCTTCAATATTTATATCCAGAACCTAAGGAGTTAGAAAGTATCTTTTTTTTACTCACTACCCATATTTTTCAATGTGATAAAACAACTATTTTATTGCGATTAAGTAAAAAAGAAAAAATAAATTTTTTTACTTACAATCAATTAATAAAAAAATTATGGGAATTAAAAAATAATAGACCCATACAATATGTAATTGGTCAATCCTACTTTTTTGGTATGAAATTCATAGTTAATGAAAAAGTATTCATTCCAAGACCAGAAACGGAAGAACTTGTATACTGGATTCTACAGGATCAGGATCATAAAGATTACAATCATGATACCCCCGTTCAAGTATTTGATATTGGAACAGGAAGCGGATGCATTAGTATTACTTTAAAAAAGAAAAAACCTGAAATTATACACATTTTTGCCATTGATTCTGATCAAGAAGCTCTTGATATAGCTTGTAAAAATGCGAAATTACATAATGTAAAAATTACATTAAAAAACATAGATATCTTGAAAGATGTAACATACATACCCCCAAAAATGAATAAAAATTATGTAAACATTATCGTAAGTAATCCTCCTTATGTAAGACTATCTGAAAAAAAACTCCTACATCCAAATATTGTTCAATATGAACCTTATAAAGCTCTATTTGTTCCTGACGAGGATCCTTTGATTTTTTATAAAAAAATTTCTTTTTGGATCAAAAAAAGACTAACTGGAATTGTTTATGTTTATTTTGAAATAAACCAATTTATCTATTTAGATATTATTGATTTTATGAAAAAAATAGGGTTTCTAAATATAGAAATAAAAAAAGATTTTCAAGGCTATTTCAGAATGGTTCGTGGAGTTTATTACGCAAACGAATAATAAAAACAATATGGAAAAAATAGAAATAGAAAAAAAAATATATCAACTTAGAAAAAAATTGTTAAAATATAATGATCAATATTATAATTTGGATACTTCCGTGATATCAGATTATCATTTCGATAAAAAATTAAAAGAATTATCTTTTTTAGAGAAAAAATATCCTGAATTACAGGATCCGACTTCTCCTACAATAAAAATAGGAGCAGAAGTCCCTAAAACAGACTATGTTTCTACTGTTTTTCATAAATACAAAATGTACTCTATTCAAAATACCTATTCTAAAAAAGAATTGATGATTTGGAAAAAAAAAATCAGTAAATCAGTTCATTCTTTATCTTTTGTATGTGAACCAAAATATGATGGAGTATCTATTAATTTGATTTATAAAAACGGATTTTTAACAAATGCGGTTACTCGTGGTGATGGAGAACAAGGAGAAGATGTCACAAAAAATATAAAAACGATAAAATATATTCCTTTAAAATTAAGAGGGAATAACTATCCTACATATATTGAGGTACGTGGAGAAATTTTTATTCCTATAAAGAGTTTTATAGAAATTAATAAACAACGTATCAAAAATGGACAATCCCCTTATGCCAATCCAAGAAATACGGCTAGTGGAACACTGAAAATTCAGAATATACAAGAAGTACGTAAAAGAGATTTATTTTGTATAGTATTTCATGTTGTAGGAAATAATTTACCTTTTCATACACAATATGCAGCTATAAAATACATAAAATATTGGGGATTTCAAGCTCCGAAAATAGCACGTTTTTGTAGGAACATAAAAGAAGTTTTCCATTTTATAGACTTTTGGAAGATAAGTAAAAATAAACTCCCTTATCAGACAGACGGAATAGTAATTAAAGTCAATGAATATCAAAAACAATCCCTTTTAGGATTTACCAATAAATATCCACGTTGGGCTATTGCTTACAAGTTTAGACAAAAATTGTCTGAAACCAAATTATTAAGTATAGCCTTTCAAGTAGGACGTACGGGAATCATTACTCCTGTAGCCAATGTAGTGCCTCTTTTAATTTCTGGAACCATAATCAAAAGAGTCGCACTTTATAATGATAGTTTCATACGAAAAATGGGAATTCATTATGGAGATACACTTTTATTAGAAAAAGGAGGGGATATTATTCCAAAAGTCACAGAAATAAACATCAAAAAAAGATTGAATAAAACCGTTCCTGTATTTTTTTTAAAAAAATGTCCATCATGTAATAGCATTTTAACAAAAAGAAATGAATTATTCTACTGTACTAATCAAAACTGTTTCTCTCAAAGAATAGAAAAAATAACACACTTTGTAAGTGTTATGAACATAAAAAAGATTGGAGAAAAAATGATACATAAACTATACAAAAAAGGTTTTTTATATAGTTTTTATGATTTATATGAATTGAAAAAAAAAGAATTACTTCAAATTGATGGAATCAAAGAAAAATTGGCATGTGGAATTTTGAATAATATAGAAAAATCTAAAGCAAATCCCTATTGCAGAGTATTATTTGCTTTAGGAATTCCTCATGTAGGAGAATATATTTCCAAAAAATTAACAGATAATTTTTCTGAAATCAATTCTTTAATACATGCAAATTACAATTATTTAATTTCTATTCCTGGTATAGGAAAAAAAATTGCAAAAAGTATCATTACTTATTTTTCAATTACGGAACATCAATCCATAGTTAAGATGCTTGTAAAATATGGATTACATGTTTCTAAATATCCTAAATATCCTATGATACAAAAGTATTCTTTGATTGAAGGAAAATCTTTTGTATTTACAGGAAAATTATCTTGTATGACCCGTAATGAAGCTAAAAATATAGTAGAATTTTTAGGTGGAATAGTATATAATACTGTAAATAAAAAAATTAATTTCATAGTAGTTGGAAAAAATTTTGGTTCCAAATTAAAAAAAAGTATGAAAAAAAATCACGTAAAAATTTTGACAGAACATATTTTTTTGGATATGCTTCAAAAAGAAAAAAATAAAAAATAAATCAATTTTAACGATTACCAGTACTTAATTTAAGTACGTATAGATGGTTTTGTTTTTCATATAGAAAACAGTATATTTAATTTATAAGTGGAGATTAATTCTTACTAAGAGTTAATTCATCATTTGAGTCAGAAATCTATTTTTTTTATGTTATTAAAAAATATATTTACAGAATCTGGATTCGAGTCTGAAGCTGAGTTTATTCCCTTAATGAGTCAAGACGAAGAAGATCAGTTACTTAAAGACGATATCCCTGAACAACTATGTATCTTAACAGTAAAAAATATGGTTTTGTATTCTGGAATCGTTTTTCCAATTATAGCAGGAAAAAGTGGATCCATCCAATTGTTACAAGATGCTTATGGATTAGATAAAACAGTTGGAGTATTAACACAAAAAAATTCTGGAATAGAAAACCTTAGTGAAAAAGATTTGTATTCTATTGGAACAGTTGCTAAAATATTGAAATTATTGAAAATGCCTGATGGAAATACCACCGTTATTTTGCAGGGAAAAAGAAGATTTAAAGTCAATCGTTTTATTCAAAATGATCCATATTTTAAAGCAGAAATTATAGCGTTAGAAGAAAATAAACCTTCCTGTAAGGATAAAGAATACCTTGCTTTAGTAGAATCTATAAAGGAAATAGCTATAAAAATTATTCAAGATAACCCTAATATTCCATCAGAAGCAAGCATTGCTATTCGTAATATAGAAAGTCCTTCTTTTTTAATAAATTTTGTAGCAGCTAATATGAATTTAGCTACTAGAGATAAGCAAAAATTGTTAGAATACGATGATTTGAAAAAAAGAGCAATGGAAACATTGCGTTTTCTAAACGTAGAACATCAACAAATTAAATTAAAAAACGATATTCAATCCCGTGTTCGTAGTGATATGGATCAGCAACAAAGAGAATATTTTTTGCATCAGCAGATTAAAGCCATACAAGAAGAACTAGGAGATATATCTTATGAAAAAGAAATAGATGAAATGAGAGCTAAAGCTTCCAGAAAAAAATGGCCAAAGGAAGCAAAAAAACAGTTTGATAGGGAATTGCTAAAAATGCAAAGAACTAATCCTCAAATGCCAGAATATACGGTACAAAGAAATTATCTGGAATTAATGATTGATCTTCCTTGGGGAAGATACTCAAAAGATAGTTTTGATTTAGAATATGCACAAAAAATATTAGACAGAGATCACTATGGACTGGAAAAAGTAAAAGAACGTATTATAGAGTATTTAGCTGTATTAAAATTAAGGGGAGATATGCGTTCTCCTATTTTATGTTTTTACGGTCCACCTGGAGTCGGTAAAACTTCTTTGGGGAGATCTATAGCTACTGCATTGAAAAGAAAATACGTTCGTATTTCTTTGGGAGGATTGCATGATGAATCAGAAATCAGGGGACACAGAAGGACTTATATAGGAGCCATGCCTGGTCGGCTATTACAATCTATTCGAAAAGTAGGAACTTCAAATCCCGTTTTTGTTATAGACGAAATAGATAAAATGGGGATAGGGACAAATGGTGATCCTTCTTCTGCCATGTTAGAAGTTTTAGATCCGGAACAAAATACCTCATTTTACGATAATTTTTTAGAAATGGGTTACGATTTATCAAAAGTATTATTTATTGCTACAGCAAATTCTCTTTCCCATATTCAACCAGCTCTAATAGATAGAATGGAAGTTATAGAAATGAATGGATATACTGTAGAAGAAAAAACGCAAATTGTAAAAAAACACATATTACCTAAACAATTGAAGGAAAATGGGTTAAAAAAATCAGATTTAGTACTTGGGACGAAACAAATAGAAAAAGTAATTGAAAGTTATACAAGAGAATCTGGATTGAGAACTTTGGAAAAACATATTGCTAAATTAGCACGTTATGTCGCTAAACATATCGCCATGAACAAAAAATATGTAAAGCATTTGAGTATTGAAAAAATAGAAAACATTCTTGGAATTCCAAATGATCCAGATCGTTATGAAGAAAATAATGTTCCAGGTGTGGTAACTGGTTTAGCTTGGACTCATTTTGGGGGAGATATTTTATATATTGAATCTAGTTTATCTAAAGGGAAAGGACATTTAAGTATTACTGGTAATTTAGGTGAGGTTATGAAAGAATCTGCAACAATTGCTTTGCAATATATTAAAGCTCATTATAAAGAATTTAACATAGACCCTATAATGTTTGAAGAAAAAAATGTCCATGTTCATGTTCCTGAAGGAGCAGTTCCTAAAGATGGCCCATCTGCAGGAATAACAATGTTAACATCTCTAGTATCAAGTTTTACTAAAAGAAAGTTAAGGCCTCATCTAGCTATGACAGGAGAAATAACTCTAAGAGGTAAAGTTCTTCCTGTTGGTGGAATTAAAGAAAAAATTCTAGCAGCTAAACGTGCTAATATTAAAGAAATTATTCTTTCACAGGATAATAAAAAAGATGTAGAGGAAATTAAACCCGAACACTTAAAAGGATTAACCTTTGATTATGTTAGAAATATGAATGATGTGATTCATTTATCTTTGTTGTAAATTATGATGCATGAATTAAAAAATAAGAGCACCCCAGTTCATAGAGAATACTTAATTCAACTCGCAAAAAAATATGGAACTCCACTTTACGTATACGATTCTTGCAAAATAAAGAAACAATATATAAAGATGAAAAATGCTTTTAGTGGTATAAAAAATTTAATCATTAATTATGCCTGTAAAGCTAATACTAATCTGAATATATTAAAATTTTTGCAAAAATTGGGAAGTGGATTAGACACCGTGTCTATTCAAGAAGTAGAACTAGGATTAAAAGCAGGTTTTCATCCTAAAAGAATTATATTCACACCTAATTGTGTTTCTATTCAAGAAATAAAAAAGGCTGTTGGTTTCGGAGTTAGAATAAATCTAGATAATTTGTCCATTTTAGAACAATTTGGAGAATATTACCCTGATTATGCAATAGGAATCAGAATTAATCCGCATATTATGGCGGGAGGAAATTATAAAATTTCAGTAGGACATATTGATTCTAAATTTGGTATTTCTTATTATCAAATTCCTCATATGAAAAGAATATTAAAAAATACAGGACTTAAAATAGAAGGATTTCATATGCATACAGGATCTGATATATCAAATGTGAAAGCCTTTTTAGCAGGAGCTAAAGTATTATTTCAAACAGCTATTGATTTTCCCAATCTTGATTATATTGATTTTGGAAGTGGTTTTAAAGTTCCATACACAAAAAATGATATAAAAACGGATCTTAATTATTTAAGTTACTATATTACAGAAAAATTTGAAGATTTTTGTAAAACTTATGGAAGTAAAATTACTTTAATATTTGAACCAGGTAAATTTATAGTTAGTGAATCTGGATATTTTTTAGTTAGTGTAAATGTCATTAAACATACTACTTCTACTGTATTTGCTGGAGTGGATTCAGGATTTAATCATTTTCTTCGTCCTATGTTTTATGATGCTTATCACTGTATTGAAAATATTTCGAATCCCAATGGTCGTTTTCGTTTTTACACAGTGGTGGGATATATTTGCGAATCGGATACCTTTGGGTTTAATAGAAAAGTTAAAGAAATCCGTGAAGGAGATATTTTATGCATTAAAAATGCGGGAGCTTACTGTTTTTCTATGTCTTCTAATTATAATTCTCGTTATAGACCTTCTGAAGTTATGATTTTTAAGGGAAAAGATTTTCTTATAAGAAAAAGAGAAACGATGCAAGATCTTCTTAGAAACATAGTGGACATACACATGTAATTTGGAGAGATGGCAGAGTGGTTAATTGCGGCGGTCTTGAAAACCGTTGAGGGTGATACCTCCGGGGGTTCGAATCCCTCTCTCTCCGCCATGACTTGCCCCCTGATTACGGTTAGTTAGTTAATTAGAATGACTATATTTTTTCAGTTTTTTCATTTGTTTTTCAATACTTTTGTTGCTTATTTTTTTAAATAAAAATGTAGTCTTACCTAACACATGTCCTGGACATAAAATTTCTTTTATGTTTTTTATTTTATTCCAAAAAAAAGTTTTCAAACGAAGCATGTCTAACAATTTTTTTGCCGTATATGGAAGAAAAGGTTCTGATAATTGAGCTAACATACCAACAATTTGCAGCGATACATAAAGTATGGTATTGACACGTTTTTCTTTTTTTTTATTCCAAGGTTCTTCTTCTGTTAAATATTTGTTTCCTAGTCTAGCTAAATCCATAAAACATGCTAAAGATTCTCGAAATTGATAGGATTCAATTAAGTTTCCTATATGTTCTGGATAATCTTTAATTTTTGTTAAAATATTTTTATCCTTTATAGACAACATTTCAGGATGAGGAACCATGCCTTTATTGTACTTTTGTATTAAAGTTAGACTTCTATTGACAAAATTTCCTAATATAGCAACCAATTCAGTATTATTTTTCCTTTGAAAATTCTTCCAATTAAAATTATTATCTTTTTTTTCAGGCATATTATCTATGAGAATATAACGAAGGGGATCCTGTTGATTTGGAAAATCTTTTAAATATTCATGCCCCCATACTGCCCAATTTTTAGAAGTAGATATTTTTTTATTTTCCAAATGAAGAAATTCATTAGCTAATATTTGATCTGGAAGGATATACCCACTATTACATGCTTTAAGTATAACTGGAAAAATAATGCAGTGAAAAACAATATTATCTTTTCCTATAAACTGAATTAATTTTGTATTTTCATCTTTCCAATAAGGTTTCCAATCTATTTTTTTTTGTTTAGCCCATTCTATAGTAGCAGAAATATATCCTATAGGGGCTTCAAACCATACATACAGAACTTTTCCTTTATACTGGGGAACAGGAACTCCCCAATTTAAATCTCTTGTTATAGCACGAGGTTTTAATCCTTGATCTAACCAAGATTTTGCTTGTCCATATACATTAACTTTCCAATCTTTTTTATGATTAATTAAAATCCATTTTTCCAAGAATTTTTGATATTGATTTAAAGGAAAGTACCAATGTTTAGTTTTTTTCAAAACTGGAAAGCTTCCACTTATAGTCGATTTGGGATATATTAAATCTTCAGGGATTAACGCCCTTCCACAATTTTCGCATTGATCTCCATAAGCTTCTTCATTTTTGCAATGAGGACATGTCCCTGATATATACCGATCTGCTAAAAATTGTTTAGCTTTTTTATCATAATATTGTTCAGATTCTTTTTCAAAAATTTTTTTTTTTTCATTAAGTTTTTTAAAAAAAGAAGTAGAAATTTCGTGATGAATTTTTGTAGAGGTCCTGGAATAGTTATCAAACTGTATCCCAAAATTATTAAAACAATCTTTAATCATATAATGATACTTATTCACTATTTTTTGAGGAGTTTTTTTTTCTTTTTTAGCTTGCATAGCAATAGGGACTCCATGTTCATCCGATCCACATATAAAAATAACATCTATTTTATTTCGTCTAAGATAACGAACAAAAACATCTGCAGGAAAATAAACTCCTGCCAAATGTCCTATATGAATTGGTCCATTTGCATAAGGTAAAGCAGCAGTAACTGTATATTTATTTGATTTTTTCATAATAGTTAGTTATAAAATATAAAAAATTGATATATGAATAATAATAATAAAAAATTATTTTTAATTGACGCATATCCTCTTATTTATCAAAGTTATTATGCTTATATACATAATCCCCTTTTCACTTCTAAAGGGCTCAATACCTCTCCTATCATAAATTTCACATATTTTTTAATGAACACATTAAATAATGAAAAGCCATCCTATATGGCAACTATTTTTGATACCAGTGAAGGAACTTCTTTTAGAAAAAAAGAATATGACAAGTATAAAGCGCATAGAAAAAAAACACCGGAAGCTATTTGCATAGCTATTCCTTATATTATAAAAATTTTAAAAACCTTTAAAATTTCTTTTTTTTATGCTCCCAACGGATATGAGGCCGATGATTTTATCGGAACAATAGCTAAAAAAGCGGAAAATAAAGGATATATTATTTATATAATCACTTTAGATAAAGATTTTTTTCAACTGATAACGGAAAATATTAAAGTTTATATTCCACCTTTTAAAGGAAATACAAAAAAAATTTTAGGAATAGAAGAAATTAAAAGAAAATTTGGAGTGAATCATCCAAAACAAGTTATAGATTTATGGAGTATGATGGGAGATTATTCTGATAATATACCAGGATTACCAGGTATTGGAATAAAAAATGCTATCAGATTTATTCAAAAATATGGAAGTATTGAAAAATTATTAAATTCAACTCATGATCTTAACGGAAAAATTAAAAAAAATATTGAAAAAAATAAATATTTAGGTCTTTTATCAAAAAAATTAATTACTATCGTTACTAATATTCCCTTTTTTTCTTTTCATGAAGAAAAATTTTATGTTAAAAAACCAAATTGGGATTCCATAAAAAAAATATTTGGGGAACTTGAATTTATAAGATTGTTAAAAAAAGCTCATGAATATTATATATTTAAAACAATTAAAACGAAAGAATAATTTTACTTTTTTATAAAAAATTGATATTTATTTATATAAACCCAAACTTCTGCATGAAGCAGTGGTTTCATATTTTTTCCTTTTTGAATTGATTTTCGAATAAAAGAAGAAGATATTTCAATAATTGGAGCTTTCAAAAAAATTATGTTATCTTTTTTATATTCAGGATAAGAAAAAGATCCAATTCTGGGATAAACTAAAATATCATATTTATTTAAAATAATTTTATAATTTTTCCATTTTCTAAAAGAAAAAAATGAATCTTTTCCCAAAAGAATATAAAATCGATTCCTAGGATATTTTTTTTCTATCTTGTGAAGAGTATGAATTGTATAAGAAGGAAAATATCCACATTCAATATCCACAACACTCATTTTTTCATAATCAAAAATAGCTCTTCGAACCATTTCGATTCTATGTTCATAATCTAAAAGATTCTTTTTTTTTTAATGGATTTTGTGGAGAAACCACAAACCAAACATAATCTATATCTAAAAATTCTGTTATATGATTAGCAATAATTGTATGTCCTAAATGAATAGGATTAAATGATCCAAAATAAAGTCCGATTTTCATACTATAATATAACTTACACTATCAATAAAATAAAAATACCGAGCCTACATATTGTATCTCGATATTTTTTATGATTACTTTTTTAAATCATTTTTACACGATAACTTAATCCTAAAATGATAAAATGATTATTATTATTTTCTTTTTTCATTTGATCTAAACTGTAATTTACTCTTTGGTTTTGATACGAAAGATGAAAACTAAGATCATCATTTTTTATGATAGGAAGAAATTCTACACCTCCATAATAAGTATATGTTTTTTGAAACAATTGATTCTCTCCCAAAATATCATTGATTCCTTCTTTAGAGGTTCCTATTTCATATACTCCTTTAGCAATCAAATTCCATTTTGGAATAAAGTTGTATTTTAATTTTACTAAATAAGTTCCATATTTTACAGAGGCAATATGGGAATAATCATTATTCAATGATCGTAAAATTTTTGTTACTTCCCCATTTTTTTCTATGTCTTCATCACTAAATATATAGTCTGCTTCTATAGAAAAAGGTTTCCAATTTAATTTGCTACCTAAAGCTAATAATTTCCAAAATTTTTTCTTCTCATTTTCTTGAAAAATAGAATAGGACCATCTGTTTTGAATGATTTTTTTATTATTATTTAATAAACTCCAATTCCAATTCACAGAATATCCCATAGGATGATTCACTTCATGATTTTTTATTTGAACCACATTTACTTCTTTATTTTTTATACCATTGATAATTTGAAATTGGAATTCATGATCTTTTATCGGAAGATAAATAAAACTGAATCCAACAGAATTCTCCTTATTCTTGTATACATGCGGATAACGGTATGCGTGTTCATAGAAATTATTAGCATATTCCATACTTCCAAAAGAAAAAGGTTGTTTTCCAACCAAAAAATAAAGTTTATCGTTCCACTTATATTTTAAATAAGCTAAATCAATCATTTCAAAATTTTCTGTTTTTTTAAACTGTTTTGTAAAACGATAACTGATTTTATCAGTGGCCTTTCCTATCACTTCCAAATTTAAATAGTCTTCAGAAAAACGAGAACCTTCAGAAAATTCTTTTTTTACTGTAGAATTAATACTACTAGAGAAATCTAAAAACATGTTAAAATGAGAATTTTCATCTGTTGTGTTTTTTTGTTTTATAATTTCTGAAAAACTATGAGAAGGATAAAGAAATCCTAAAAAAATAATAAGAAAAATAATTTTTGTTTTTTTTATTTTCATTTTTTTAATTTTATTTTGATTATTCAATCATAATATAATAAATTTTCCAGTATAAAAAACTTTTTTTACACAAAAACAAATAGTTTTAAAAAATATTAAATTTTTTTTTCATAACAATAAAAAAATAAAAAAAAAGAAATGAAAAGAAATGAAAAGAAAACTGTTAAAATCATTTTTGGATTTTTTTTATTAGGAAGTGGTATTTTTTTATTTTTAAGTTTTTTTTCTTTTCTTTATCATTGGAAAAATGATCAAAGTCAACTCGAAAAACTTTTCGATAAAGAAATCATAGCAGAAAATTTACTTGGAAAAATAGGAGCGATCGTATCTCACTATTTTATTCACTGTGGAATAGGAATTAGTTCTTTTTTTATTCCTATATTATTTTTTTTCACAGGGTTAAAAATTATTCTTAATAAAAAACTATTAAATAATTTTTACAAATCAACAATATATAAATTGTTGTTCTTTAGCATATGGCTTCCCATATTTTTTTATGTCATTGTTCCTAATCAAGGAATATTCAGTGGAATTTTTGGATTTGAAATAGGAAACTACTTAATTCATTTAATTGGAAAAGTAGGATTATATATACTTATTTTTACGAGTATCATTTTTTATTTAATTATCATTTTTCGTATCAGGACTCTAACCATAAAAAATGTCATGAAAAAAAAAATACAAAATATTAATAAAAAAATAGATGTAAAATTAAATTTTTTAAATACAAAAATTATCAATAAACCAGAAATGGATACTTCTTTCAGTCAAGATAAAAACATTCTTCATTCTATTCTTTATAAAAAAAAGGAAGACTTTTCATCTATTGATTTGAAAATCGATTTGGAATCGAATAAAAAAAAAATCACTCAAATCCTAAACTATTATAATATAGAAATAAGTGAAATAAAAGCGAGTATAGGACCTACTATAACTTTGTATGAAATATATCCTAAAATTGGAACACGTATTTCTAAAATAAAAAACTTAAAAAATGAGATTGCTTTAAATTTATCTGCTATATCCATAAGAATTATAGCTCCTATACCTGGAAAAGGATCCATTGGGATTGAGATCCCCAATTATAAACGGTATACCGTTTATATGCAAGACATTTTATTTTCAGAAGAAAGTAACAAAAAAAGTCATAAAATGGAACTTCCCATTTCTTTAGGAAAAACTGTATTTAATGAGATTTTTATTGTAGATTTAGCGAAAATGCCTCATTTACTTATAGCAGGATCAACAGGACAAGGAAAATCCGTAGGGTTAAATATAATGATTGTTTTTCTATTATATAAAAAAAATCCGAAAGATATCAAGTTTATTTTGATTGATCCAAAAAAAGTAGAATTATCAATATATAAAAAGATTTCAAAATCTTATTTTGCGATACTTCCGAATTCTATAGAACCTATCATTACAGATTTACATGAAGTAAAAAATATATTAAATTCTTTATGTAAAGAAATGGATCAAAGATATGCTATTTTAGAAAAATATAAGGTTAGAAATATTAAGGAATATAATAATGTAAAATACAATAAACATCATTTGCCTTATATCATATTAATTATTGATGAATTTGCCGATTTAAATATGAATAACCAAAAACAAATAGAAACATATATAACCCGGTTAGCACAGCTTGCTCGTGCTGTAGGCATTCATTTGATTATAGCGACACAACGTCCATCTGTAGATGTAATTACGGGATTAATTAAATCCAATTTTACTGCAAGAATTGCGTTTAAAGTAAGTTCTAAAATAGATTCTAGAACTATATTAGATTGTACAGGTGCTGAACAATTAGTAGGAAAAGGGGATATGCTATTTTCAAATAGAAATGAATTGATACGATTACAATGTCCATTTATGGAATTATCAGATATTAAGAAAATTGTTGATTTTTATGAAAATAAAAAAAATGAGTACTTTTTTTTGCCAGAACCGGATATGTAAATAAGTAAGTTTTAATTAAAATTTATCATGATAATAAAAAAACTTGATTTATACATGATTCGTTTATTTATCGCTCCTTTTTTAATTATTTATTCTACAATATTTATTATTTTTATGATCCAATTTTTTTGGAGTCAAATAGATGAACTAACAGATAAAAATATTAGTCTTTTTATAATATTAAAATTTATATTTTACTTTGGTATGTCTATTCTACCATTAGTAACTCCTATTGCTCTATTATTCACTTCTATTATAATGTTTGGTGATTTTTCAGAAAATCAAGAATTGATCGCTATAAAATCTTCTGGAATATCTCTTTTTCGTGTCATGATTCCTATTTTAGGGATAACCTTTGTTTTATCCATTGGATTGTATTTATTTTCAGATTTTGCTATTCCAAAAGTAAAAATGAAAGCTAAAAAATTAGGATATCAAATATCATTAACTCATCCATTTTTAAGATTAAAAGAAGGAATTTTCGTAAACCTTCTCCCAAATTTTTTCATAAAAGTTGATAGAAAATCAATAAATAGTAATTATTTACATAATATATTTATTTTTTTTTATGATAAAAATTCACTTGTCAATACTATTCTTTCTCGAAAAGGAGTTTTAATTTCAAATAAAGAGGATGGATCTATCCAATTGAAACTAATCAATGGAGTTTTATATAGTGAAAATGAAACCAAAAAAGAACAATATTCTTATCAAATTGTAGAATTTGATACTTTAATTCAAAATTTTAAAACTATTTCAGAATTAAAAATAAAAAACTTAGATGACTATGATTTTTATCAAACCCTAAATACAAAAAATCTTCTTAAAAAGATTAACTTTTTAAAAAAATATAAAAATACCAATACCTACGAAAATAAAATATACTTAGCCAAGCTGAAATTAGAATTGCAAAAAAAATTTACATTTCCAGTAACATGCATTATAATGTTTCTTACTGGAGCACCATTAGGTGCTATTATTAGAAAAGGAGGAATAGGTTATCCTACTATGATAGCAATGATTATATTCATCATTTATTATACTTTACTAACTATCACTCAAAATAAAGTAGAAAAAGCTGAAATATCTCCATGTATAGGAGCTTGGATCCCAAATTTTATTTTTTTTCCAGTAAGTATATGGATGACTTATAAAACTGTAATGGATGATTTTTATATATAATTAAAATAAAATAGATATGCTTTTTGATTCAAATCAAAATTTTAATAGGATTGAAGAGGCCATACAGGATATACAAAATGGAAAAATTATTATTGTGGTTGATGATAAAAATCGTGAAAATGAAGGAGATTTCATAGTCGCTGCTGAAAAAATAACTCCTAAAATTGTAAATTTTTTCATTACTCATGGAAGAGGATTAGTTTGTGTTTCCTTAACAGAAGAAAAATGTGATCAATTAGAACTTCAAATGATGGTAAAAAATAACACAGATCCTAGGAAGACGGCCTTCACCGTATCCGTAGATTTGCGAGGTTATGGGGTTAGCACTGGTATTTCTGTTTCAGATAGAGCCAAAACTATTTTCGCCCTAGTTAATGAAGTTAAACCAGGAGTATTTAACAAACCAGGACATATATTCCCTCTACGTGCAAAAAAAGGAGGTGTATTAGAAAGACCTGGACATACAGAAGCTGCTATTGACATAACTCAAATAGCAGGATGCACTCCTGGAGGCGTCTTGGTAGAAATACTAAACAAAAATGGATCTATGGCTCGTTTACCCCAATTGATTCAAATAGCTAAAAAATTTCATATGAAAATTATATCCATAGAAGATCTTATTAAATATAAGATAAAATGCGGTCTGGACGGGATTTGAACCCGCGACCCCATGCGTGACAGGCATGTATTCTAACCAACTGAACTACCAGACCAAAAATTATGAAATAACTAAAGCATCTAATTTTTTTCTTATATCTTCTTTAGAAAGAATCCCAATATGGATATCTTTTTTTTCTCCATTTTTAAAAAAAATCATAGTAGGAATACTACGTATCCCATGTTTATCAGAAGTTTTTGGATTGTTATCCACATTCAACTTAAAAATTGATACTTTTGTATGAAATTCAGAAAATACTTCTTCTAGTAAAACAGATAAAGCTCTACATGGAGCACACCATGGAGCCCAAAAATCTACTAGAACAGGTTTTTCTGATTCAGAAATCAACTTTTCAAAATTGTCATCGTTTATTTCTTGTAACATACTTTTTCCATTTTTTTATAAAAAATATAACAAACAAATTTACCTTTTTTGTTTCAAATTCAAAAGTTAAAATCTTTCAACAAACAGATATAAATATCTATTCCTTCCATGATTTCTGAAATAAAAACATATTCATTAGGCGTATGAGAACGTACACTATCTCCTACTCCAATTTTAATAGTAGAAAAAGGCATTATGCTTTGATCTGAAAGAGTAGGAGATCCATAAATCTTTCTTCCTACCAATTTAGCTCTTAAAACAATAGGATGCATAGGATTTATAAAAGATGAATTTAAATGAGAAGAACGTGGATTCATTTTAGAATGAATTTTTTTTCGTATCATTTCAATCAATTCCTCATTTTTATATAATTCATTAGTTCTGATATCTATGACAAAAGAACAAATATCAGGAATGACATTATGTTGTATTCCTCCTTGTATTTGAGTTACATTTAAAGTAGTAGAACCTAGTAAATCCGATTTTCTATAAAAATAAAAGTTTCTCAAGCGTTCTATATCTCTTGTGGCTATATAAATAGCGTTGATTCCTGTATTTCTCGCAGAGTGTCCTGTTTTTCCTTCAGCTATACAATCTAATACTATTAGTCCTTTTTCAGCAATAGCTACTTGCATTTGTGTTGGTTCTCCCACAATTCCTAAGTCTATAGATCCCAATTCATGTAAAATTGATCTTACACCTGAAGAGCCAGATATTTCTTCTTCTGCAGTAATAGAAAGTATTAATTTATAAGGTAATTCCGATAATTTACTTAAATATATAAAAGTAGATATCAATGAAACGACAGAAGCTCCAGCATCATTACTACCTAATCCAATTAGTTTATCTTCTTGTTTGATCGCCGTAAAAGGATCTGTTATCCAATTACTTCCTGGTTTTACCGTATCATGATGAGAATTTAATAATATAGTTTGTATATTTTCTTGTTTAGGATAATTATTGTTTTCAGTCCATATATTGTTAAATTTTCTTTTTACATGAAATCCATACTGATGAAGATAATCCTCTATTAGGAAAGAAACCTTATTTTCTTGTTCAGATATAGAAGGCGTATTGATGATCTGTATCAGAAGTTGTATCGCTTCTTCTTTTAAAACTTGTAAATCGACTACAGACATAGCATAGTCTTATTAACATCATTTAAATGGTTAGGGTGTCCTATACTTACCTTAGATACTCCATTTTTTAATGCAAAAAAAGCATTTTCCAATTTAGGAATCATACCATTTGTTATGGTATGATTTTGTTTCATTTTTTGAAATAAATGAAAATTTATTTTTTTTAAATAAGACTCCGAATCTTGCAGATCTCGTAAAACCCCTTTTTTTTCAAAACAAAAATGTAACTCTACTTCAACTTCACAATCTTTTTCCTTGTCCTTAGATAAGGACATAGCAAGATAAGCAGCTATTGTATCTGCATTTGTATTGAGTAAATTTCCGATTCCATTATGTGTAATAGAACATAATACAGGAATGATATTATTTTTTAATAAAAATTTTATTAAATGTGTATTAATACTTTTTACATTAATATCTCCCACATATCCATAATCAATATTTGTCATTTTACGTAAATATGATTTAATACAATTTCCATCTGCTCCACACAAACCTAATGCATTACAATGATAAGATTGTAATCTCGCCACAATATTTTTATTAATTATTCCTGCATAAGTCATAACAACTATATCCAAAGTTTCTTTATTTGTTATTCTTCTACCCTGTACCATTTTTGGGAAAATCCCCATTTTCTTTGAAAGAAAATCTGCTTTTCTTCCTCCTCCATGAATCAATATTTTATATCCTTTTAGTTGACAAAAAGCTTCCAAAGAATCATGAAGAGACTTACAATCATTAATTAAATGACCTCCAATTTTTACTATATGGATTTTCATGATAAAGATTGTAACATTTTTAAAAAAATTATTTGCGAAGCGTAAATTCTGTTTTTTGCTTGTTCTAATACAATGGAATATTTGCTATCTAAAACCGCATCTTCCACTACTACATTTCTCCTTACAGGCAAACAATGCATAAATTTAGCTTGATTGGTTAGTTTCATTTTATTTTCAGTAATCATCCAATCTGAATTTTGACAAAGAATTTTTCCATAATCTAAGTAACTACTCCAATTTTTAGCATAAATAAAATCTGCATTTATAAATGCTTCATTTTGATTATGTGTCGTATAAATTCCATTAGAAAATTTTTTATGTAAATTATATTTTTCTGGACACGTAATGATAAAATTTATATGTTCTATTTTGGATATCCATTGAGAAAAAGAATTTGCGACGGAATGAGGCAATGATTTTACATGAGGAGCCCAACTTAATACAACTTTACATCTATTTTTGAAAATAGATGTAAATTCTGCAATAGTCATAACATCAGCTAAAGATTGTAAAGGATGCAAAGTTGCACTTTCCATGTTAATTACTGGAACTCTGGAATAATTTAATATTTTATTAAAAATAATTTCTTTATAATCATAATCTGGATCTACCAGGTTCGGGAAAGTTCTTACTGCAAGAATATCACAATACATACTCATCACAGAAATTGCTTCTTTAAGATGTTCTTGTGTAAGATTCATGACATTTCCATCATTCATTTCAATCGTCCAAGAATCCTTCTGAACATCTAATATCCAAGTATTACATCCTAAGTTAAAAGCCGCTTTTTGACAACTAATTCTTGTACGTAAACTAGGATTAAAAAAAACTAATCCAATTGTTTTATTCTTTCCAATATGTTGAAAATCATATGGATGTTTTTTCAAAAGAAGAGCATCTTTAATGAGATCATGTACATTAATAACATCTTCTACACTAAAAAATTTTTTCATAAATTTATTTATATTCAGTATTCATCCCAAGCTTTTATAAATAATTGATCTGTAGATAAATTACAAAATGCTTGTATAAAAGCTTTTGCTAAACGCGCATTAGTGAGTAAAGGAATATTAAAATCTACAGCATAACGTCTAATAGTATAATCATTATTTAACTCTGATTTACTTAGATTTTTTGGAATATTAATAATAAGATCCAATTTTTTATTTTTTATTAACTCAAGAACATTTGAATATTTCTTGACATTAGGCCAATAAACTTTTATTGAAGGAATTCCATTATGGGATAAAAAACTATTGGTACCTTCTGTCGCAAACAATATATATCCTTTTTTATGCAAAAGTTTTACAACTTCTAAAAGATCTAATTTAGATTCAATAGGACCTCCAGATATCAATATATTTTTTTTGGGAACAGTATAACCTACAGAAAGCATAGATTTTAAAAGTGCTTCATCAAAAGTATTTCCTAAACATCCTACTTCTCCTGTCGAAGCCATATCTACACCTAAAATAGGATCTGCATCTTGCAAACGGGTAAAAGAAAATTGAGAAGCTTTTACCCCCAAAAAATTTGTAATAAAAAAATTAGGTTCTATTTTATTTTTCTTCTTTCCAAGAATAACTTGAGTAGCTAATTCAATCATATTAAAACGAGATACTTTTGATACAAAAGGAAAACTTCTGGAAGCTCTCAAATTACATTCAATTACTTTTACTTCATTGTCTTTAGATAAAAATTGAATATTGAAAGGACCAGATATATTAAAATATTTGGATATTTTTTCAGATATGCGAATAATTTCTTTTAATGTAGATAAATATAGATTATGTGGAGGATATACTAATGTTGCATCTCCTGAATGTACTCCTGCAAATTCTACATGTTCTGATATAGCATAATACAAAATTTCTCCATTTTGAGAAACAGCATCTAATTCAATTTCCTTAGCATTTTTAATGAATTCTGTAATAACTAATGGATATTCAGAAGATATAGATTCTTTATCACGAAGATAATGCTGCAGTTCCTCTTGATTAGAAATAACATTCATATTTGCTCCTGAAAGAACATAAGAAGGTCTAACCAATATAGGAAAATCTACTTCTTTTATAAATTGATGAATCGCATTAAAATCTGATAATTCTTTCCATCTAGGTTGTCTAATCTTTAAATGATCCATAGCATTAGAAAACTTATATCTATTTTCTACTTTATCTATGGATACAGGAGAAGTTCCTAAAATTTTTACCTTTTTTTCATAAAGTTTTAAAACTAAATTATTAGGAATTTGTCCTCCCATGGATACAATTGTCCCTTTGGGGTTTTCTAGTTCAATAATATCTAATACACGTTCTAAAGTCAACTCTTCAAAATATAATCTATCACATACATCAAAATCAGTACTGACAGTTTCAGGATTATAATTTATCATTATGGATCTGTAAGATTCTTTATGAATCGTATTTAATGCATTGACACAACACCAATCGAATTCAACACTACTTCCAATCCTATAAACACCAGATCCTAATGTAATGACAGACTTTTTATCTTCCTCGTAAATAATATCATGTTGAATAGCATGATATGTTAAATACAAATAATTCGTATGGGCAGGATATTCAGAAGCTAAAGTATCAATTTGTCTTACATATGGAACTATATTTTTTACTTTTCTATATTCTCTTATTTCTTTCTCTAAATTAAAAATATTGTAATCTCCATTTTTTTTAAAAAAAAGACTAGCTATTTGTATATCAGAGAATCCTTCTTTTTTGGCTTTTCGTAACAATTCTTCCGGAAGATCTATCAAATTATCAAAACGATCTATCTTTTTTTTTGTTTGAAAAATATTATCAAGTTGGTATAAAAACCATGGATCTATCTTTGTCAAATGATGGATTTCTTTTATGGAAAGACCTTCTTCTAAAGCCTCTTCTAAAAAGAAAATTCTTTGGTCTGTCGGTTTTTTTAGATATTCTTTTAGTAATCGAACTGATTTTAATTTTTTTCTATGCATTACATTAATGAATCCTTGCATTCCTATATCTAACATACGAATTCCTTTTTGTAAGGCTTCTTCAAAAGAACCCCCAATAGCCATAACTTCTCCTACACTTTTCATACTACTTCCAATTCTATTAGAAACACCATAAAATTTTCCTAGATCCCATCTAGGAATTTTACATACTACATAATCCAATGCAGGTTCAAAAAAAGCAGAAGTATTTTTAGTTATAGAATTTTTTAATTCGTGCAATCCGTATCCTAAAGATAATTTAGCCGCAACAAAAGCTAAAGGATAACCTGTCGCTTTAGAAGCAAGAGCACTAGACCGAGAAAGACGTGCATTAACTTCAATAACACGATAATCTTCTGAACTAGGATTTAACGCAAACTGAACGTTACATTCTCCTACTATATGAAAATCTCTAGCTATATATATCGCTAACTTTCTTAAACTATAATATTCAGAATTTGTTAAGGTTTGCGACGGAGCTACAACAATGCTTTCTCCTGTGTGAATGCCTATAGGATCAAAGTTTTCCATATTGCATACAGAAATACAATTATCATATTGGTCTCTAACAATTTCATATTCAATTTCTTTCCATCCTTCTAAATATTCTTCTACAACAATTTGAGAAGAGTAAGAAAAAGCCTTATTTACTATCTTTTTTAAATCATTAACATTTTTAGCAAAACCACTTCCTAAACCTCCAAGGGTATAAGCTGATCTAATAATAATAGGAAATCCTATTTCTAAAGAATAGGAAATAGCATCATCCATAGAATGAACTACAAAACTTTTTGCCGTTTTTATGTTAATCTCAGTTAACCTATTTCTAAATAAGTTTCTATCTTCACTGTGAATAATAGATTCAATAGAAGTTCCTAAAACTTGAATTTTATATTTTTCTATAATTCCTTCTTTAAAAAGTTGAATTCCACAATTCAATGCAGTCTGTCCACCAAAAGACAATAAAATTCCTTGTGGTCTTTCCTTATCTATAATACGTTTAATAAAAAATAGAGTTAAAGGAAGAAAATAAACTTTATCAGCAATTCCTTTTGAAGTTTGAACTGTAGCAATATTTGGATTAATCAATATAGTATAAACCCCCTCCTCTTTAAGAGCTTTTAATGCTTGTGTTCCAGAATAATCAAATTCACCAGCTTCTCCTATTTTTAATGCACCTGATCCCAGGATGAGTACTTTATCTATTTTCATAATCTATTTTCATACTAATTTTGAAAGATTCTTTAATTGTTCATTTATTCATTTTGTAATTTTTGTGAATTGAATCTATAAAAAAATCGAATAAAAATTCGGTATCTTTAGGTCCGCTTGAAGCTTCTGGATGAAACTGTACAGAAAAAAAAGGTTTATATTTATGAATAATCCCTTCGCAAGTATCATCATTTAAATTTTTAAAAAATATTTTCCATTCTCTGGAAATATTTTTTACATCCAAAACATATCCATGATTTTGTGATGTGATAAAACTTTTTCCTGTTTCTAATGATAAAACTGGTTGATTATGACTTCTATGTGCATATTTCAATTTATAAGTATCTCCTCCTGCCGCTATACCTAAAAGTTGATTCCCCAAACATATGCCAAATATAGGTTGTTTTTTTTTCATAGATATACGAAGATAATGTATAGGTTTTTTATAAACTTTTGGATTTCCAGGTCCATTTGAAAGAATCAATCCATCATATTCTTCTTTCGTAAAATCATAATCCCATGGCACTCTGATAATAGAACAATTTCTTCGTAACAGACAACGTAATATATTATTCTTCAAACCAAAATCTACAAGTAATATTTTGTATTTTCCATTTCCATATATAATTTTTTCGTGTATAGATACTTTTTCAGAAAGATTATCCTGATTCGGATCATAAAAAGGAAGGTCTTCATTTTCCATTAAAATTTTTCCTAACATGGATCCTCCATTTTTTCTAAGTTTTTTCGCAATAAATCTAGTATCGACACCAGATAATCCAGGAATTTTATTTTCATACAACCAATTCGATAGGGATTGATTCATATTCCAATGATACGGACGATTAGAATAATAAGAAATAATAAGTCCGGATACTTGAATTCTATTAGATTCATAAAATTCAGAAATAGATTCTTCACTATAAGAAGAAGATGGAATTCCATAATTTCCTATTATAGGATAAGTATAAGTAAGTATTTGACCTTTGTAAGAAGGGTCTGTAATACTTTCTGTATACCCGGTCATAGCTGTATTAAAGACTACTTCTCCAGAAGAGGATACTGGTGCTCCAAAATGATAAGCTTCATACCGAGTTCCGTCTTCTAATACAAGTAGAGCTTTTTTTATTATTTTATGATTTTCCATGTTTTTATCTAAATAGATACGCTAAGGCATTCTTTAACTTTTTCAGGAATAATTTTATATGATTTTCATTAATATTTAATGGAGGAAGTAATCGTAAAACATATGGATTACTAGATGTCCCAACAAATACTTTCTCTTTATAAATTAAAGAATTTTTTAAATCTTGAATGGGAAAATCAAATTCTAATCCGATCATCAATCCTCTTCCCCTAATTTCTTTAATTTCAGGAATGAGACGCAATCCTTGTAACAATATTTTTCCCATTTTTTTTGCATTTTCAATTAAATTCTCTTTTTGAATAATTTCCAGAACAGCAATTCCAGCTGTACAAGCTAAATGATTTCCTCCGAAAGTTGTTCCTAACATTCCATAGTATGGTTGAAACTTAGGATGTATGAGTACTCCCCCTATAGGGAACCCGTTTCCCATACCTTTAGCCACAGTAATTAAATCTGGTTTTATAGAATACAATTGATGAGAAAAAAAAGATCCTGTTCTTCCATATCCACTTTGTACCTCATCTATAATCAATACTGTATTATATTTCTTGCAAAAACTTTCGATTTTATAAAAAAAATCTAATCCGGGATCTATAATTCCAGATACACCTTGTATTCCTTCAGTAATTACAGCACAAATATCTTGATTTTTTAATTTTTTTTCTAAAAAATCAAAATCTTGATAATTTATGAATATGGTTTCATGTTGAGCATTAAAAGGGGATATCAATTTGTAGTTGTCCGTTACCGACAGACTTCCACTTGTTCTTCCATGAAAAGAACCTTTAAAAGCAATAACTTTTTTTTTACCTGTATGAAAAGAAGCTATTTTCAATGCATTTTCATTAGATTCTGTACCTGAATTACATATAAATAATGAATAATCTTCATATCCTGAAATATTTCCAAGCAGATAAGCTAATTTGTTTTTTTGAGAAATATAAATACTGTTAGAATAATAGGATATTTCATGAATTTGTTCTGTCAAAGTTTTGATATAATATGGATGCGAATGGCCAATGGAAATCACTGCATGTCCTCCATAAAAATCTAAATACATATTTCCTTGTATATCAAAAATATAAGGACCTTTACTTTTACTTAATTCTATATTTAGAATAGGATAAACGTCAAATAATTTCATTTTTACTTTAAAAACGAACGGATTTTAATCTTAAACCACAAGTTTCATCTAAATCAAACATAAGATTCATATTTTGTATGGCTTGACCAGAAGCTCCTTTTATGAGATTATCTATAATGCTTATAACAATTAATTGATCTTTCTCTTTAATAAGATATAAAACACATTTATTAGTATTGATCACTTGTTTAATATCAATATTAACATCAGAAATTTTTACAAATGGATGATTTTTATAATATTCTTCATATATTTCTTGATTCTTTTCCAAAGAAAGTACAGAATAAGTATATAAAGTAGTTATAATTCCTCTAGAAAAATTTCCTCTGTAAGGTACAAAATAAATTTTAGAATAAAAATTGTTTTGTACTTGATGAATGGTTTGTTCAATTTCCTGCAAATGCTGATGTTGAAAAATTTTATAAGCAGAAATATTATTATTTCTCCAACTAAAATGATTAGTGTCACTCAGTTTTATTCCAGATCCTGTAGAACCTGTTATGGCACTAATATGAATATCTTTTTTTAATAATTTGTTTTTAGCTAATGGTAAAATAGCTAACAAAATAGCAGTGGCAAAACATCCAGGATTGGCTATATTATGAGATTTCTTGATTGTTTTTTTTTTCCATTCTGGTAACCCATAGATAAAATTTCTATTGTTAAAAACGGATTGAATCTTAATTCTGAAATCTTGACTTAAATCAATCACTTTTATATTTTCTGATATATTTTTCAATTCTTTTCTAGATTGTCCATGTCCAGAACAAAGAAATACAATATCTATTTCTTTGCTTAAATCACGGTCAAACTTTACATTTTTCATTTCTCCTAATAAATCTTGGTGTACCAAATGAATCAATTCTCCTGTATGACTTTTGCTAACTATATTTTTAATACTAGTTTTTGGATGATGAATCATCAATCTAATCAATTCTCCAGCAGTGTATCCAGCCCCTCCTATAATGCCTATTTCAATCATTTTTCTTTTTTATTTAAATTATGATACATTTTCATTTGATTACTCAAAATTTTTGTAAATCCCTTAACATCTTCAGCCGTCCAAGCATAATTCATTTCTCCATATTGAGCTATGTTATAGTTAGAAGATGTCATTAAATCGAATTGAGATTTTATTCCTACTAAATGAAATCTATAAGGATAAAGAATGATATATACAGTTCCGGTTAATCTTTCTTGTGTACTTTTTAAAAATTTTTCTATATCACGCATGACAGGATCTAAGTATTGAGCTTCATGAAGTAACATTCCATACCAATTGGATAATTGTTCTTTCCAATAAAGTTGCCATTTTGTAAGAATATGTTTTTCCAACAAATGGTGAGCCTTTATAATAATAATAGCCGCTGCAGCTTCGAATGCAACTCTTCCTTTAATCCCCAAAATAGTATCTCCTATATGGATTCCTCTTCCTATAGCAAATTCTGAAGCTATTCTTTCAATTTTTATTATATTTTTTATAGCTTTTCCTCTTTCTTGATTCACACTTACTAATTCTCCCTTTTCAAATTCTAATTCTAAATTCTCACTTTTTTTTCTACTTAATTTTGTTGGATAAGCTTCTTCCGGAAAATCGTGATAAGAAGTCAGAGTTTCTTTTCCTCCTATACTAGTTCCCCAAATTCCTTTATTAATAGAATATTTAGCTTGATCCCAACAAATAGAGATACCTTTCTCTTTCAAATATTGAATTTCTTCTTTTCTAGACACCTTCATATCTCTTATCGGAGATAAAGTTATTTTTTCTGGACAAATAATTTGAAAGGCTATATCAAATCTAATTTGATCGTTACCTGCTCCTGTACTGCCATGAGCAATTGCTTTTGCTTGAATATAAGTGGCATATTGTGCTATTTTAATAGCCTGAAAAATTCTTTCTGAACTTACTGAAAGTGGATAAGTATTATTTTTAAGAATGTTTCCGAATATAAGATATTTTATACAATTCTGATAGTACTCTTCTATGGCGTCAATAGTCTTGTGCGATTTAGATCCAATGCTTAAAGCTCTTTTTTCAATTTTATCTAATTCATCTTTTTTAAACCCTCCTGTATTAATAATAACTGTATGAACTTCATATTTTTCCTGTATTAAATATTTTAAACAATAAGAGGTATCTAAACCCCCACTATAAGCTAAAACAATTTTGTCTCCAGTAGATAAATAACTTTTATATTTTTTATTGTTTCTATAATTATTTGCATGCGGATTGTATAAAAGACCTGTGCATAAACACATTTTTCTTTGGTTTCTGGTTAAAATATCAAAATTTGCACAACTTTGACATCCTTTCCAAAACTTTTCTGAATGAGGCAATTCACTAAAAGCAACAGGTTTAAAACCTAATTCTGTATTTATTTTAATAACTGGATTACTTGTTGTGATACTAAAAATTTTAGAATTTGGAAATTTTTTTCTGGAAAGTTGAAAAATTTTAATTTTAATAATTTTAGCTAACCCTTGTTTTCTAAATTCAGGAAAAACAATCAAACCGGAATTAACGATAAATTCTTCGTTTTGAAAAGTTTCAAGATAGCTAAAGCCCGCTAATTTTTCATCACAAAAAGCAATTACCGCATTTCCATGAATCATTTTTGATTTAATATACTCTGGATCTTTTTTTGCAATTCCAGTCCCCCTTATTTTTGCTGATTCCTTAATTTTTTTGCAAATTAAGAAAGCATATTTCGTATCCTCTTCATGAGATACTCTAACTTTTATTTTCATCTTTCTTTGTAAGAACCCAATAAGATAAGAACTAAGGAAAAAAACAAATGCGTTGTACCGATTGGTTGTTGTAGTATGAATAATACTTCATATGTTTTACTTTTCTATTCTATGACCAAATACAAATTTAATAAAGTCTTTTTAATTATTTAATTAAATTAATTAATTGAAGAGTTTTAGTTTAAACAAAAATCTAACCCTTTTATTTCTTCCAATTTTTTTAACAAATTTGAATTGATATTAATTTCATATTTTATAGATTCAAAATTTAAAAAAATTTGATCTACTTTATCATAAAGAACTATATTCAATTTCTTATTTCCTATTTGTTGAGAAAAAAGTGTTTCTATATCATTAATAAATACATTATTTAAACTGTTTATATTGATTTTAATTATGAGTTTATGTGCCAATTTTTTTAAAATATTTTGTAAATTTTCCATATATAAAATGTTTGTTTTATATTTTTTATATTTTGATTTTTCAATAGAAAAACATAAATACAACGGATTATTTTGTATCAAAAAAGGTTCATATTTAAAATATTGTTGTCCGTAAATTTTGAATTCTTTAGAAGAAAGATAATCTTCTAATAAAAAAATACCATATTTAATTCCACTTCTTATATATGTTTTTTTTTCTATTTTGGATAAAATTCCACATACACACATTTTTTTTCCTATAAGGAGAGATTCTTTTTTATTAAATTGTTCTAAAGAGATATTCGTAAAATATTTCATTTCATAATGAAAATCATCTAAAGGATGTCCAGAGCTATAAACACCTAATACTTCTTTTTCTTTGGATAATTTATATATGTTACTCCATAAATCACATTTCATAATAATAGGTTTACCTACTTTATTTTTTGTTTTTTGTAATTTTGACCCAAATCTAATAATTTTTTCTAAAGTACTTAATTTATCATCATTTTCAATATGAAAATATTGTTCTCTATCAATATGAAAACTATCTAAAGATCCAGATAAAATTAAACTCTCTAAAGTTTTTTTATTCACTACACGTAAATCTATTCTTTTAACCAGATTAAAAATAGAGGTATAAGGGCCGTTTTTTTCTCTTTCTTGAAGAAGAATTTTTACAGCATTTTTTCCCACTCCTTTTATTCCCGCAAGACCAAATCTAATATGATTAGAATCAGTTACTCTAAAAAAAGAATCACTTTCATTTATATCTGGACTGATTACTGATATATTCATTTTTTTGCATTCTTCTATAAAAAAAGTAATCTGTTTAATATTATGCATATTATTACTTAATACAGAAGCCATATATTCACATGGAAAATGTGCTTTTAAATAAGCAGTTTTAAAAGCTATATAGGCATAACATGTTGCATGAGATTTATTAAAAGCATAACAAGAAAAATATTCCCAATCTTTCCATATTTTTTCTAAAATATTTTTAGGATAACCTTTTTTCATAGCTTGATGAAGAAATAAATTTCTCATTTTATTGAGTTTTTCTTTTTGTTTTTTTCCCATAGATATTCTTAGAATATCCGCTTCTCCTTTACTAAAATCAGCTATTTTTTGTGCGATTAACATGACTTGTTCTTGATATATTGTTATTCCATAAGTTTCTTTCAGAAATTCCTCCATTTCTGGTAAATCATAGGTTATAGCTTCTTTTCCATGCTTTCTATATATGAAATTAGGAATGTATTGTAAAGGACCTGGTCTATACAATGCGGTCATCGCAATTAAATCATCAAATTTATCAGGTTTTAACTTACGTAAATATTTTTGCATTCCTGTAGATTCATATTGAAAAACGGCTACAGTTTCTCCTCTTTGAAAAAGATGATAAGTCTTCTCATCTTTTAAAGAAAATGAATCCTCTGTAATTGTAATATCTGCTCGTCTTTTATTAATAATATTTATAGCGTCTTTAATAATAGTAAGAGTTTTTAACCCCAAAAAATCCATTTTCAATAATCCAACATGTTCTACCACATGATTATCAAATTGCGTAAGCAATAAATCTGATTCTTTTGACATAGATACTGGAATATATTCTTGAATATCATATGGACTGATTATGATCCCACAAGCGTGTACTCCTGTACTTCTTATCGTCCCCTCTAAGATTTCTGCTTGTTGCAAAACTTTACCTTCCAATGTATTTCTATTTTTCGCTATTTCCCTCAATTTTTGTATATTATTCATCTCTTCTTTATTGATTATTTTTATCATAGTATTTTTTTTAGATAAAATTGTTTTTAATGAAAACATATTAGGAACCATTTTTGCGATATGATCTGTCTCTTTTAGAGATAAATCCAATACACGTCCAGTATCTCTTATGGATGATTTAGCGCCCATAGTTGCATATGTTATAATTTGAGCTACTTGATGTTCACCATATTTTTGGACAACCCATTCGATAATTTTTTCACGTCCCCTGTCATCAAAATCAATATCAATATCTGGTAGAGAAATTCTATCCGGATTTAAAAATCTTTCGAAAAGAAGATGGTATTTCATTGGATCTATATTGGTTATTTCTATACAATAAGCGACTATAGATCCTGCTACTGATCCTCTTCCAGGCCCTACTGAAATATTCATTTTTCTAGCTTTAGAAATGAAATTATGAACAATGAGGAAATAACCAGGATAACCAATTTTTTCTATTGTTTTTAATTCAAAAAGAATTCTTTCTTGAATTTCTTTAGTAATGTTCTTATAACGTTTTTTGGCCCCATCAAAAGTTATTTTTTTTAGAAAACGATTTTCTCCTCTATTTCCTCCATCTATTTTATCTATAGGATCTTCAAAAGATTTTGGAATATTAAATTTTGGAAGTAATATTTTATGTGAAAGATGATAAGATTCAATTTTATTAACTAATTCCTCCAAAAAATCAAAAGATTCTGGAAGATCAAAAAACATTTTTTTCATTTCTTCTGTACTCTTGAAATAAAATTCATGATTGGGAAAACCAAATCTATAACCTCTTCCTTTTCCTATAGGGGTTAATTGTTTTTCTCCATTTTTTATACAAAGTAAAATATCATGAGCATTTGCTTCTTTTTTATCTAAATAAAAAGTATTATTTTGTATAATATATTTTACATGATATTTTTCTGAAAATTTTAGCAATATATTATTTACATGATCTTCCGCTTCTAAACCATGACGCAATAATTCTATGTAAAAATCATCTCCAAAAAGATCCTTCCACCATAAGAAAACTCTCTCTGCTTTTTTTTCACCATGATTTAGAATAGTATATGGAATTTCTGCATTTAAATCTCCAGTAAGAGCAATTAAATTTTCCTTATATTTTTCTATAATTTTTTTTCCAATTCTAGGAATTCCAGCATAAAACCCTTTTGTAAAACCTAATGAACAAAGTTTTGCTAAATTATGATAACCTTTTTTATTTTTAGATAAAAGAACTTGTTTATATCGCTTGTCCGGTATTTCTTTAGTAAATTTATTTTGTAAATAATTATCTGAAATAAAGACTTCACAACCTATGATTCCTTTGATCGATTTTTCTGGATAATATTTATTGTTTATGGAATGAATAGCATTTAAAAAATGAAAAGATCCCATCATATTTCCATAATCAGTGATCCCCACAGCTGGCATATTTAAATGTATAGCTCTTTCTACTAGAGATTGAATATCTATAGTTGAATAAAGAATAGAAAAATGGGTATGATTATGAATATGAGAATATTTTTTATTTTCCAATTTTTCCTTTAATGTATCATTTAATCCATCATCATTTTTGAAAAAAATTTTTTCTTTTCTTTCTAAGAAAGTATGATCATCCTTAAAAAAAACTACAGAAGAAGAAATTTTGGTAGTATATTTACTTTTAAATTTAAACAGAGTATCTTCCTTTATACCTATGTCTTGATGTGATATTATTCCGATACGTAATAATTCTAAAAAAGAACGTGCTGTAGCTTTTACATCATTTTCTGCATTATGCAAGTTTGGAACTTTTTCTCCAAAAAGTTTTTGATATAATTCAGATAATGTAGGCCATTTCAGTCTTTTTCCATTTACTGATAGTTTTAGTTTGCAATAAGAAGTAGAAATTTCTTTAGTATCTAATATTTTTTTTTCTTTAAAAGAAATTTCTTTTTTTTTTCTAAAAAATTCGCATTCAATAACTTTTATATCAAATTTTAAATTATGTCCAATTAAGCATTGAGATTTATCAAGAGATTTCTTAAATTCATCTAGAGCAAAACTCAAATCAATTCCATATTTTTCTGCTTTTTCATTAGTTATTCCATGAATTTTAAAAGCATTAAAAGGAATATCATAATGATCCGGTTTTATAATGAAACTTTTAAATTCTATTAAATCGCCTATAACATCATGACTTTGCCATGAAATTTGCACTATTCTTGGCCAATTCTCTACATGAGTAATTGGAAAATTATATGATACAGGTAATCCTGTTGTTTCGGTATCAACAATGAGGTACATTTTATTTCAATTAGTAGAAAAAGTTACTGAAAAATTATTAGTTTTGTATTACCTGTTTTTTATAATAAATAAACGAAAACACTAAAACTGCTATATTCTGGTTTCTCTGTCCATGTATGGATTTTTTATGGATAGAAAATAGTGAAAAAATAATAAAAATTATGTCTAATCAAACCGAAAAAATAAAAGGAAAATCATCCCATTCATATGAAATAAAAAATGAAAAATTAAACGATCAGGGAAATATAAAAAAAAGTTTCGATTGGACGAAATACGAAACTCATTTAAATAATGAGACCAAAGAAGAAAGAAAAAAATTTGAAGAAATATACACAAAAACTTTACCGGATGTTCAAGAATTAGAAATATATCAAGGAATTGTAACACATGTTTCGGATAAAACTATTATTGTAGATATTGGATTTAAAGCGGAAGGAGCTATTCCTATAAGTGAATTTAGAGAAAATTTAAATATTCAAATTGGGAGTAAAATAGAAGTGATGGTTGTAAAAATCGATTATAAAGGACAATGCATTCTTTCGTATCAAAAAGCAAAAATGCTAAGGAATTGGCAACGTATTAATGAAGCATATGATAAATCCGAGGTAATATTAGGATATGTAGCAGCTAGAACAAAAGGAGGATTAATTGTCGAAATATTTGATATAGAATGTTTTTTACCTGGATCACATATTAATGTAAAACCTGTTCGAGATTATGATACTTATGTGGGAAAAACTATGGAAGTAAAAGTTGTTAAGATCAATCAAAAAACAAAAAATGTTGTGGTTTCTCATAAAGTATTAATAGAAAGGGATATTGAAGAACAGAAAAAAGAAATGATATCAAAATTAGATAAAGGTCAAGTATTAGAAGGAAAAATAAAAAATATTCTTCCTTATGGGGCTTTTGTCGATTTAGGAGGTGTAGATGCTTTACTTCATATTACCGATATGAGTTGGCCACATATTAATCATCCTACAGAAATAGTTCAATTAGAACAGGAACTAAAATTTGTTGTATTAGGTGTAGATAAAGATAAAAATCGTGTACAATTGGGATTAAAACAATTGCAACCTCATCCTTGGAATTCTTTAGATAAAAATTTAAAGATCGGAAGTAAAGTAAAAGGAAAAGTAAGTGTATTAGCTGATTATGGAGCTTTCATTGAAATTATACCAGGGGTAGAAGCATTACTGCATATTAGTGAAATGTCTTGGTCTACAGATTTATCTTCTCCTCAAGATTTTGTACAAATTGGAGATGAGTTGGAAGCTGTTATATTAACTATAGATCGTCAAGAAAGAAAAATGTCTTTAAGTGTAAAACAATTAACTCCAGATCCTTGGATTCATATAGAAAAAAAATATTATATAGGATCAAAACATGCTGGTATTGTAAAAAAATTTACGAATTTTGGAGTTTTTCTAGAATTAGAAAAAGGAATTTCTGGAGTTATTTATACTAATGATCTTTCATGGATTAAAAAAATTAAACATCCTTCTGAATTTTGCAGTATAAATGATAAATTGGAAATCATTGTACTCACTTTAGATACTCAAACTAGAAGATTAAATTTAGGACATAAACAATTAACAGAAAATCCATGGGAAAAATATGAAAAGATTTATTACGTAGGAAGTATTCACAATGGAAGAATATCAAATTTATTTGATAAAGGTGCTTCTGTAAAATTTACAGAAGATCAAGAAATAGAAGCTTTTGCTCCATTACGTTTTTTAGAAAAAAAAGATGGAACCACTCTAAATAAAGGAGATAAAACTAATTTTAAGGTAATTGAATTTAATAAAGAAACTAAAAAAATTGTGATCTCTCATACGTCTATTTATCGTGATAAAGATCAGAAGAAAGAACAACGTGTGAGAAATAGAAAATTTGAGAGATCTACTCTCGGTGATATAGCAGGATTAGCTAAACTAAAAGAACAAATAGAAAAAGAAAAAAATAAATAGTTCTAAAATAATGGAAACACACCCTATTGCAGAAAAAGAAGGATGGAAAGTAGGAAAGGATTTTCCCGTTTGGGCTAATAATGAATTATATTTAACTACAATTAAAGGTGGATACTTGTTAGATGGGGAAACTCCTTTTGAGGCATACAAAAGATTATCAAAGAATGCAGCAAAAATTTTAAGAAAACCGAAAATAGAAGGAGAGTTTTTTAATATTTTTTGGAAAGGTTGGCTTATCCCTTCTACTCCAGTTATGGTAAATCTTGGAACAGAAAAAGGTTTACCTATTAGTTGTTTCTCTGGAAGAATTGGAGATAGTATGTACGAAATATATAGGAAAAATTTAGAAATGGCTATACTTAGTAAACATGGTGGAGGGACATCTTATGATTTTAGTTTAGTTAGACCTGTAGGAAGGTCCATAAAAAATGGAGCATTAGGTACTTCTGATGGTATAATTCCTTTTATTAAGTCATATGATAGTGCTATAGTAGCTAGTAAACAAGGGAGAACACGTAGAGGTGCTGTGGCTATTTATTTAAATATAGAACATAAAGAATATCCAGAATTCTTAAAAATCAGAGAACCTAAAGGTGATATTAATCGTCAGTGTCATAACCTTCATCAAGGTGTAATAATTTCTAATTCTTTTATGGAAAAAGTATTAAAAAAAAATGGCAAAGAACGAGCTTTATGGATTGACACTCTTAAAGAACGAGTTCAAACTGGAGAACCATATCTTTTTTTTCAAGAAAATGCTAATAAAAATTTACCAGAAAATTGGAAAAAACACGGATTAAAAATACATCATAGTAATCTTTGTTCAGAAATTATGTTACCAACAGATGAAAATCATACACTTGTATGTTGTCTTTCTTCTTTGAATTTGTATAAATACGTAGAATGGAAAAATACAAATACTGTTTTTTATGCTATTTTATTTCTTGATGCGGTTATGCAAGAATTTATTGATAAAGGAAAACATATACGGGGAATAGAAGACGCTGTTCGTTTTGCAGAAAAAAGTAGAGCTTTAGGTTTAGGAACTTTAGGATGGCACTCATATTTACAGTCTAATATGATTCCTTTTATATCTATACAATCTGAAATATTAACTCACAATATATTTAGAAATATAAAATTAGAATCGCAAAAAGCGACTAAGTATTTAGCTAAAGAATATGGAGAATCTGAATGGAATATAGGAACAGGAAAAAGAAATCTGACTTTAATGGCAATGGCTCCTAACAGGAGCTCCGCTAAATTAGCTGGTGGTCTTTCTCAGGGCATAGAACCTATAGCAGCAAATATATATGTAGACGATGATTCAAAAGGAATGCATATTCGTAAGAATCCTTATTTAGAAAAAATACTCATAAAAAATGGATATAATCTTCCAGAAGTTTGGGAACAAATAGCAAATGAAAAAGGATCTTGTCTTGGATTAACTGCTCTTAGTGAAAAACAGAAAAATGTTTTTAGATGTTTCAAAGAAATTAACCAATTAGAATTAATTAAGCAAGCTAGCATTCGACAAAAATATATAGATCAAGGACAAAGCATTAATCTTTCTTTTCATCAAAATACTCCAGCAAAATATATAAATAAAGTACATCTTGAAGCTTGGAAAATAGGTTTAAAAAGTCTTTATTATTATAGAAGTGAAAGCATTCTTCGTGCAGATACTAAAAATAGAGATTTGTATTCAGAAAGTTTGTTATAAAAAAAAGGGCAGCGACTTACTCTCCCAGAATTAACCAGTACCATCAGCGCTAATGTGTTTCACTTCTCTGTTCGGTATGGAAAGAGGTGGGGCCACATTGCTATAACCACCCATAAAAATATTATAAAAAAATAAGACATAACATAATATACATATGAAAAATTAAAAAGCTTACGGGTAATTAGTACTACTCAGCTATGACATTACTATCTTTACACTTGTAGCCTATCAACGTTGTCATCTTCAACGACCCTTAAAAAAGAAGCCTAATCTTATGGAGAGTTTCGCACTTATATGCTTTCAGTGCTTATCTCTTCCGAACATAGCTACTCAGCGATGCATCTGGCGATGCAACTGATACACCAGAGGTTCGTCCAATTCGGTCCTCTCGTACTAGAATCAGGTCCACTCAAGCTTCTAACGCTCGCAATAGATAGAGACCGAACTGTCTCACGACGTTCTGAACCCAGCTCGCGTGCCACTTTAATGGGCGAACAGCCCAACCCTTGGGACCTTCTCCAGCCCCAGGATGTGACGAGCCGACATCGAGGTGCCGAACCTCCCCGTCGATGTGAGCTCTTGGGGGAGACTAGCCTGTTATCCCCGGAGTACCTTTTATCCTTTGAGCGATGGCCCTTCCATTCGGAACCACCGGATCACTATGCCCTACTTTCGTACCTGATCGACTTGTAAGTCTCACAGTCAAGCACCCTTATGCCATTACACTCTACACACGATTACCAAACGTGTTGAGGGTACCTTTGGGAGCCTCCGTTACCTTTTTGGAGGCGACCACCCCAGTCAAACTACCCACCACGCAATGTTCTCAATTTTTTTTAATTGAGTTAGATTTCCACTAAAAAAAGGGTGGTATTTCAAGGGCAACTCCACATTACCTAGCGATAATACTTCAAAGTTTCCCACCTATCCTACACATTTTTCAATCAAAACCAATACGAAGCTATAGTAAAGGTTCACAGGGTCTTTTCGTCCCATTGCGAGTAATCGGCATCTTCACCGATATTACAATTTCACCGAGCTCACGGCTGAGACAGTTTCCAGATCGTTACACCATTCGTGCAGGTCGGAACTTACCCGACAAGGAATTTCGCTACCTTAGGACCGTTATAGTTACGGCCGCCGTTTACTGGGGCTTCAGTCAAAAGCTTTGCCGAAGCTGACCTCTTTCTTTAACCTTCCAGTACTGGGCAGGTGTCAGACCCTATACATCATTTTTCAATTTAGCAGAGTCCTATGTTTTTGATAAACAGTCGCCTGGATCTCTTCGCTGCGGCCTTCTTTAAAGGAAGGCTACCTTTCTCCCGAAGTTACAGGTTTATTTTGCCTAGTTCCTTAGCCGTGAATCACTCGAGCACCTTAGGATTCTCTCCTCAACTACCTGTGTCGGTTTTGGTACGGTTTACTTTTATCTGAAGCTTAGAGGCTTTTCTTGGAAGTTCTTACCTGCACTATCCACTCCCCCGAAGGTTTGTGGTACTATTGTAGGTCAGCAAAATATACGGATTTTCCAATATATTTTATACCTAACTACTTCAACGTACACATCCGTCCGTACGCGGCAGTTTCATTACTCCGTCCCCCCTATCGCAATAAAAGTGAGTACCGGAATATTAACCGGTTTTCCATCGATTACACCTTTCGATTTTATCTTAGGAACCGACTAACCCTCAGATGATTAACATAGCTGAGGAAACCTTAGTTTTTCGGTGTGCAGGTTTCTCACCTGCATTATCGTTACTTATACCTACATTTTCTTTTGTAAAAGCTCCACCATATTTTACAATATGACTTCTATGCCATTACAATGCTCCCCTACCGATTGATTCGATTAAATTAATCAATCCAATCCCATAGTTTCGGCGATATATTTATGCCCGATTATTATCCATGCTCAGTCACTCGACTAGTGAGCTGTTACGCACTCTTTAAATGAATAGCTGCTTCCAAGCTAACATCCTAGCTGTCTCAGTAACTAAACTTCGTTAGTTCAACTTAATATATACTTAGGGGCCTTAACTGATGGTCTGGGTTGTTTCCCTCTTGGACATGGACCTTAGCACCCATGCCCTCACTACCGTGAAACATAATAACAGCATTCGGAGTTTGTCAGGAATTAGTAGGTGATGAAACCCCTTCATCCAATCAGTAGCTCTACCTCTGTATTATTTAACACGATGCTGCACCTAAATGCATTTCGGGGAGTACGAGCTATCTCCGAGTTTGATTGGCCTTTCACCCCTATCCACAAGTCATCCGAAGACTTTTCAACGTCAACCGGTTCGGTCCTCCACTATGTGTTACCACAGCTTCAACCTGCTCATGGATAGATCACTCGGTTTCGCGTCTAATTCTTCCGACTGTACGCCCTATTCAGACTTGCTTTCGCTTCGGCTCCATAGCTAAACTACTTAACCTTGCCGGAAAAATTAACTCGTAGGTTCATTATGCAAAAGGCACGTCGTCACTTCATAAAGAAGCTCCGACAGTTTGTAAGCGTATGGTTTCAGGATCTATTTCACCCTTCTATTCGAAGTACTTTTCACCTTTCCCTCACGGTACTAGTTCACTATCGGTCTCTGAGTAGTATTTAGCCTTACCGGATGGTCCCGGCAAATTCAGACAAGATTTCTCGTGTCCCGTCCTAATCAGGTTACTACTTATGTAATCTCTCCATTTTGCATACAGGATTATCACCTTCTATGATTGATTTTTCCAAATCATTCTGCTATAGAAAAATAGTCATTTATTGTAGACCTACAACACCACTATAGCCTAGACCATAATGGTTTGGGCTGTTCCGCTTTCGCTCGCCACTACTAACGGAATCACTTTTGTTTTCTTTTCCTCTAGATACTTAGATGTTTCAGTTCTCTAGGTTCGCCTTACGTAGAAGTAATATCACATATTAATATGATAGGTTTCCCCATTCGGAAATCTGCGGATTAATTCGTATGTGCCAATCCCCGCAGCTTATCGCAGCTTATCACGTCCTTCTTCGCCTCTCAGAGCCAAGGCATCCACCATACGCCCTTCATTAGCTTTTTTATTTTTTCATTATTGTATATTATGTATGTCAAAGAACTTTCTAAAAAAATGGAGAATATCGGAGTCGAACCGATGACCTCCTGCGTGCAAAGCAGGCGCTCTAGCCAGCTGAGCTAATTCCCCGGAATAAATTTTACTGTAGAATTAAAATACATAGATTTATATTTTCTACATTAAATTATTATCCGTGTAATGCACTAAGCATATAAACTAATTTTCTGAAATAGTCTCGCGCGGAATTGAACCGCGGACCTCTACATTATCAGTGTAGCGCTCTAACCATCTGAGCTACGAGACTGATTACATTAATTATAAATAATAATTACAATCAATCTCCTCTTTTCTTTTTCTTTGTAAAATTTTTCGTTTAGTAAGAAAAGCTTCTAGCCTAATTTCAACGTGAAATTTTTTATCAAGGAAATAACTCTAAAAAAAGAGATGTTCCAGCCGCACCTTCCGGTACGGCTACCTTGTTACGACTTAGCCCCAGTTATCGATTTTACCTTAAGCAGTTCCTTTTATGGGCACCGATTTCAGGTCCCCCCGACTTCCATGGCTTGACGGGCGGTGTGTACAAGGCCCGGGAACGTATTCACCGCATCATGGCTGATATGCGATTACTAGCGATTCCAACTTCATAGAGTCGAGTTGCAGACTCCAATCCGAACTGAGATCGGCTTTTAGAGATTAGCTTCTGATTACCCAGTAGCAACCCTTTGTACCGACCATTGTAGCACGTGTGTAGCCCAAGATATAAGAGCCGTGATGATTTGACGTCATCCCCACCTTCCTCTCGACTTACGTCGGCAGTCTTGCTAGAGTCCCCGACATTACTCGCTGGCAACTAACAATGAGGGTTGCGCTCGTTGAGGGACTTAACCCAACACCTCACGGCACGAGCTGACGACAACCATGCAGCATCTTGTACTCCGTCCGAAGACTAAACTATTTCTAGCTTATTCGTAGTACATTTAAACCTTGGTAAGGTTCCTCGCGTATCATCGAATTAAACCACATGCTCCACCGCTTGTGCGGGCCCCCGTCAATTCCTTTGAGTTTCAGCCTTGCGACCGTACTCCCCAGGTGGATCACTTATCACTTTCGCTTGGTCACTGAAATAAATCCAACAACTAGTGATCATCGTTTACGGCGTGGACTACCAGGGTATCTAATCCTGTTTGCTCCCCACGCTTTCGTGCCTCAGCGTCAGTATAGACTTAGTAACCTGCTTTCGCGATCGGTGTTCTGTGTGATATCTATGCATTTCACCGCTACACCACACATTCCAGCTACTCCAATCTCACTCAAGTCTATCAGTATCAATAGCCATTTTAACAGTTAAGCTGCAATATTTCACTACTGACTTAATAAACCGCCTACGCACCCTTTAAACCCAATAAATCCGGATAACGCTTGTGTCCTCCGTATTACCGCGGCTGCTGGCACGGAGTTTGCCGACACTTATTCGTATAGTACATTCACAATTCTTATCACGTAAGAATTTTTATTCCTAAACAAAAGCAGTTTACAACCCGTAAGGCATTCTTCCTGCACGCGGCGTGGCTGGTTCAGAGTTTCCTCCATTGACCAATATTCCTCACTGCTGCCTCCCGTAGGAGTCTGGTCCGTGTCTCAGTACCAGTGTGGGGGATCACCCTCTCAGGCCCCCTACCGATCATCGTCTTGGTAAGCTTTTATCTTACCAACTAACTAATCGGACGCACGCCCATCTTTTGCCGTATTGCTACTTTAATAACAAAAATCATGCGATTTTGTTATGCTATAGAATATTAATCCAAGTTTCCTCAGCCTATTTTCTAGCAAAAGGTAGGTTACGTACGTGTTACGCACCCGTACGCCGGTCGCCATCAAAATCTATATACATAAATTTTATGTTGCCCCTCGACTTGCATGTGTTAAGCCCGCCGCTAGCGTTCATCCTGAGCCAGGATCAAACTCTCCGTTGTAGTAAAAAAAATTAATATCAAAAATACGTAAAACCTTAATTAAAAAACCCTGAAGCATCAGGTCTAGAAGCTTCTTTATGCAAAGAACAATAAATTAGTTTCCCCGAAACTACAAGTATACATTTTTTTTTTTCAAAAAAAAAGTTTTCAATAATAAGAAATAAGAATAAATGTATATATATTTTTCCGTTGGAAAAAAAATAACCTAATTTTATATATATAATGTATTGTATAAATTTCCTAATTCATTAACATGAGAACTTCAGATTTTGATTTTACATCTCCTTTAAATCTTCTTGCTAAATTTCCTATACAAGAAAGAGATGAATCTAGATTAATGATTATTCATAGAATGAATCAAAAAATAGAACATAAATCATTCAAAGACTTACACGAATATTTCGAAGAAGAAGATACTATTATTCTCAATAATACCAAAGTTTTTCCCGCAAGATTATTTGGAAATAAAGAAAAAACAGAAGCTAAAATAGAAGTATTTTTGCTTAGAGAATTAGACTCAAAAGATAGAACATGGGATGTATTAGTTGATCCTGCAAGAAAAGTAAGAGTAGGAAACAAATTAAATTTTGGATTTGGATTAACAGGAGAAGTCATAGATAATACTACCTCTAGAGGTAGAATTTTACAACTTAATTTTAATGGTACCCATGAAGAACTTATAAAAAAAATAAAAGAATTAGGTAAAACTCCTTTACCTAAATATATTAATAGACAACCAGAAAAAAATGATAAAGAACGTTATCAAACTATATATGCAAAAAAAGAAGGATCTGTAGCTGCACCTACAGCAGGGTTACATTTCTCAAAACATTTGTTAAAAAAATTGGAAATAAAAGGAATAAACTTAGTAGAAGTTACTTTACACCTAGGATTAGGAAGTTTCTTACCAGTAGAAGTAGAAGACATATCAAAACATAAAATGGATTCTGAAAAATGCTTCATAAATGAAAGAACATGTAAAATAGTAAATTCTTCTATACAAAAAAAAAAAAGAATTTGTGCAGTTGGGACTTCTTCTATGAGAGCAATCGAAAGCTCTGTTTCTTCTAATAAAAATTTAAATCCATTTTATGGATGGACTAATAAATTTATTTTCCCTCCTTATAATTTTAGTATAGCCAATTCTATGATTACAAATTTTCATATGCCAAAATCTACATTACTTATGATGACAGTAGCTTTTGCAGGTTTTGATTTAATAATGGAAGCATATCAAATAGCAATAAAAGAAAAATACAGATTTTATTCTTATGGAGATGCTATGCTAATATTATAAAAAATCATAATATATTATTACGATATTATGAAAATTATTTTAGAAAAAATAAAAACTACAATAAAAAAAGAAATAAAAGAATTTGAAAAACAATTTGCAAATATAATTAAAAGTAATATTTCTCTTATAGACAAAATAAATCATTATATCATTCATCGAAAAGGAAAATTAATTCGTCCTATATTTGTTTTTTTGATAGCTAAAATGTTAGGAAAAATAGAAAAAAAAACATATCATACTGCCTGTTTAATTGAACTTATACATACTGCTACACTTGTACATGATGATGTTATAGATAATAGTTCCCTTCGTCGTGGTTTTTTTTCTATTAACGCTATATGGAAAAATAAAATAGCTGTTTTAATTGGAGATTATTTACTTTCCAAAAGTCTTTTAATTGCAACAAATAATAATTATCATGATTTACTTAAAATTGTATGTAATACTATAAAAGATATGAGCGAAGGAGAATTATTACAAATGGAAAAATCAGAAAAATTAAATATTACTGAAAAAATTTATAATCAAATTATTTATCATAAAACAGCAAGTTTGATTGCTGCTTCTTGTGAAGCAGGAGCTCGTTCTGTGAATACAAATGAAAAAACAGCTTTGAAAATGAGAAAGTTTGGAATTTTTATAGGAATAGCTTTTCAAATTAAAGATGATTTATTTGATTACGAAGAAAAAAACGAAAGTTTTACAGGAAAACCTGTAGGAATCGATTTAAGAGAAAAAAAAATAACACTTCCACTTATTCATGCCATTCAAAATGCCACTAAAAAAGATCAAAAGTGCATATTAGATTATATAAAAAATTATGACGAAGGAAAAAGGCATAAAATAATTGACTATGTTAAAAAATATGGAGGATTAGAATATGCTACTCAAAAAATGATTAAATTTCGTAATAATGCATTAAAAATTTTAGAACTTTATCCAGAAGGGGCCATTAAAGAAACTTTAAAAATAATGGTAAATTTTATTGTGGAAAGAAATCAATAAGTTCAAGAATTAAATTAGATGAAAAAAAAAAACTTAGTAATTGTAGAATCTCCCACTAAAGCTGACACAATACAGACATTTCTTGGAAAGAATTATTCTGTGGTATCTAGTTATGGACATATCATAGATTTACCAGAAAAAAAAATAGGAGTTAAAATTCAAGAAAATTTTAAACCTACCTATGTAATATTATCTAAAAAAAAAAAAATAGTTGAAAATCTTAAAACATTAATAAATAATCATGAAATTATTTGGTTAGCTTCCGATGAAGACCGTGAAGGAGAAGCTATTGCTTATCAGATTTATAAAATATTTAATATTCCTGATAAAAAATACAGAAGAATCGTTTTTCATGAAATTACAAAAAAAGCAATTTGTAATGCTATAGAAAATCCACGATTAATTGACTATAATTTAGTTTATGCTCAACAAACTAGACGAATTATAGATCGATTAGTAGGGTTTCAATTATCTCCTATTTTATGGAAAAAAATCAATAGAGGTCTTTCTGCAGGTAGAGTTCAATCTGTTGCCGTTAGATTAATAGTAGAACAAGAAAAAAAAATTCAAAATTCAATTCCTACTCCAGTTTATCAAATAAATGGAATTTTTACTAATTATAAACAAAAAATAACCTTTAATGCTAAATTGGAAAAAAAGATAGAAGATAAAAAAAAAATGAAAAATATTTTAACATTATGTATAAATAGTACTTTTATAATAAAAAAAATCACTGTAAAAAAAGAGAAAAAAAGCCCTCCATCACCATTTACCACCTCTTCTTTACAACAAGAAGCTTGTAATAAATTAAATTATTCTATATCCCAAACAATGTTATTAGCTCAAAAATTGTATGAAAAAGGATTTATCACATATATTAGAACAGATAGCACTACTTTATCAAAAAGTATATTATTAGATATAAAAAATTTTATACTTACTTCATTTGGAAAAAAATATTTATCTATAAAAAAATTTTCTAAACAAAAAAATAAGTTATCTCAAGAAGCTCACGAAGCAATACATCCTACTATTATTGATTTTAATAAAAATTATTTAGATTCTTTAGATATTTTTCAGAAACGTCTTTATAATCTTATATGGATACGAACAATTACAGGACAAATGTCGGATGCTATTTTTGAAAAAAAAAATATTTACATTCAATCTTCTCATTTAGAAAGTTTTTTTATTTGGACAAAAAAAATTGTTTTATTTGACGGATTTATGAAGGTTTCAAAAAAAGAAGAAGAAAAAAAAAAAGAAGAAGAATTTAATGTCAACATTTTAAAAAAAGGCTCTTTTTTAGAAAAAAAAGAAATTATAGCTAAACAAATTTTCATAAATCATCTGTATAGATACAATGAAGCTAGTTTAGTGAAAAAATTAGAAAAATTAGGAATAGGAAGACCTTCTACTTACGTTCCTACAATTTCCACTATACAAAAAAGAAATTATGTTAATATACAAAAAATATCAAAAAAAACAGAAACACGTGAAACTTTTTTATTAAAAGGAAATTTAATTTTTAAAAAAAATGACAAAATTACTGAGATAGAAAAAAATAAATTTCATCCTACAGAAATGGGTATTTTAACTACTAATTTTTTAAAGAAAAACTTTTATGAAATTGTGAACTATAATTTTACTGCCAATTTAGAAAAAAATTTTGATGATATAGCTAAAGGAAAACAATCTTATATTAAAATTCTTGAAAATTTTTATAATGAATTTAACAAGAAAATAAAATATGTTAAAAAAAATGCTGAAAAAATTCACAAAGAACGTTTCCTTGGAAAGGATCCCAAATCTGATAAAAAAATTTTTGCAAAATTAGCTAAATATGGCCCTATTATTCAGATGGGTGAATTTGATAAAAAAAATAAACCGAAGTTTTCCCCTTTATTAAACAAACAAAAAATAGAAACAATTTCTCTTTCGGAAGCTTTAAAAATTCTTCAATTACCCAAATTATTAGGAATCTTCGAAAAAAAAGAGATTATATTAAAAATAAATAAATATAATATTTATATTAAACATAACAATAAATCAATTCCAATTGACGAAAAAATATTCTTTAATAATTCATTTAATTTAGAACAAGCCATTAATATTATAATTGAAAACAGAAATAAAAAAAACTCAATTTTTTAGCTATCAAAATATCTTTGATTTAAATAAGTAGTTGGATAGGCTTGATCATGTCCTGTTCGTTTAACATGATCTAAATATTTAGGAATATAAGACAAAGCTTTTACTCTATCAGATAAAGACATTCGGTTCCATATATTTTCAGCCATTCTTTTTTTTCCAACTTTATATCTGTAATCTGTCCAAAAACGATTGAAAGATAAATCAGTTGGGATTTCTTCTATAGAAAAAGCTGCTTTAGCATTTTTCATTTTATTTATAATAGATTCATTATAAGGTATATATTTACCTATCCATACATAATGTGATAAAGAAAGTCTTTCAGGAAAAATAACTTCTCTTAAAAAACCATTTAAATCATATTTAAATATAATATCTCCAGATACTAAACGACTTCTAAATATATATTGTTTACCTCTCATTATTATTGATTTCATCAGCATTAATTAATTTTTTAATGCATTAACTCAACTATTATTACGAATAACTATTTTATTTGATGATGAAATTTCAGATTTAAAAAAAAAAGGATTTTACATAATCTAATTTAATTGCTTTAAATTGAATTATTATAAGTTTTGATAATTATTATAAACATTTTTCATAAACTCCATAACAGAAGTTATGAATTTATATTTTTATAAAAATAGATTTATTATATCTTTTTTCACATAATTCTTAACATTTAACATTATAAATTATAATATGTAATATGTTATATATTGTCCCTACTCCAATAGGAAATTTAGAAGATTTTACTTTTAGAAGTTTACGAATCTTAAAAGAAGTCGATTTAATTTTAGTAGAAAGTTATAAAACTTCCAAAAAGTTATTAAACTTTTACAATATCAAAAATAATATAAATAAATACCATGTTCACAACGAACATAAAATAATTCCCTCTATTATAAAAAAAATTAAAAAAGGAAATAAATTAGCGTTAATATCTAGTGCTGGAACTCCAAGTATATCTGATCCAGGTTTTTTACTTATTAAATCTTGTATTCAAGCTTCTATTCCTATAGAATGTTTACCCGGACCTACAGCTTTTGTTCCAGCATTAGTTTGTTCAGGAATATCTACTGACGAATTTATTTTTATTGGTTTTTTGCCTAAAAAAAAAAGAAAAATTAAATTAGAAAATTTATCTAAAGAAAATAGAACCATTATATTATATGAATCACCTCACAGATTATTAAAAACATTAAATGATATGAAATATTTTTTTGGATCGAAAAGAAACATTGTCATATGTAAAGAAATATCCAAATATTTTCAAAATATATTAAGAGGGAACATAGAGAAGATGATTTTATACTATCAAAATATAGAAAAAATATTAGGAGAATATACGATTATTATCGAAAAAAATTTTGATTAAACACATTTTTTTCTTGTTAAATATTCTGCAATTTGAATAGCATTAGTAGCTGCGCCCTTACGAAGATTATCAGCTACTATCCAAATATTTATAGAGTTTTTAAGTGAGAAATCTTCTCGTATTCTACCGACAAAAACTTCATCTTTTCCATGAGCATACAATGGCATTGGATAAATATTTTTTTTTGGATCATCTTGAATTATTATTCCCTTTATTTTCGATAGTATTTCATATATACGATTTATACTAGGTTTTTTTCTAAATGTAATATTAACACTTTCTGAGTGACCTCCTATAACAGGAACACGTACGGAAGTAGCAGTTATTGCAATATTATAATCATTCATTATTTTTCTTGTTTCATTTATTAATTTCATTTCTTCTAATGTATATCCTTTATCTGTAAAATGATCACAATGAGGTATGACATTTTGATAAATAGGATGTGGATATACTCTAAAAGAATAATTTCCATCTTTTTTTTGTTCTTGATTTAACTGATCCAAAGCTTTTTTTCCAGTTCCTGTTACTGATTGATAAGTAGAAACAATAACTCTACTAATTTCATATTCCAAATGTAATGGAAATAATACCATAACTAATTGTATTGTAGAACAATTTGGATTTGCAATAATTTTATCTTCTGAACATAAACAAGAAGCATTAATTTCAGGAACAATTAATTTTTTGCTGGAATCCATTCGCCACGCAGAAGAATTATCAATAACTATAGACCCTATATTCGAAAATTTCGGAGCCCATTCTTTTGATATATTAGATCCTGCTGAAAATAAAACAATATCAGGTTTTTTTAAAAATAAATCGTATACACTAATAACTTGATATGCTTTATTTTTAAAAAATAATTCTTGGTTCACAGACTTTTTGGAAGCACAAAGATATAACTCATTTAATAGGAAATTTCTTTTATCTAAAAGATCAATCATTACACGACCTACCATACCTGTTGCCCCTATTATTCCTAATTTCATTTTATAAAAACTTAATTTTCCATTACCTTAAACAAAGTTAGGTAAAATAATGAAAAAAGGAAAAATGATTATTTTATCAGGTCCTTCTGGAGCAGGAAAAACTACTATTTCGCATTATTTACTTTCAAAATTTCCGGAATTAAAATTTTCTGTTTCATGCACTACACGACCAATTCGAAACAATGAAATACATGGAAAAGATTATTATTTTTTGCCTGTAGATTCTTTTCTTTCCAAAATCAAAAAATATCAATTTGCAGAGTGGGAAGAGGTTTACCCTAAACTATTTTACGGAACTTTAAAAAAAGAAATTTTCAAAATTTGGAAATTAAAAAAACATGTTTTATTCGATATAGATGTAAAAGGAGGATTGAATTTAAAAAAACAATATCCCAATAATTCTTTATCCATATTTATAACGGTAAATTCCATAAATATTTTAAAAAAAAGACTGATAACAAGATGTTATAAAAATTTGGATAACAACAAAACGAATATAAACATTCGTTTGAATAAGGTAAAAGAAGAAAATAATTACGCTAAACTATTTGATTTTGTTTTATTAAACATCAATTTATCTAAAACAAAAAAAAAAGTAATTCAAATAGTTTACGATTTTATTTATGGAAGAAAATAAAAATCGGGGTGACTGGATTTGAACCAGCGACCACACGCCCCCCAGACGTGTACTCTAACCAATCTGAGCTACACCCCGAATAACTCCTCAGGCTGGATTCGAACCAGCGACACCCTGATTAACAGTCAGGTGCTCTAACCAACTGAGCTACTGAGGATTTTAGGTATTTTTTCTATTCTTATTTTATGTCTTCCTCCTTCAAAATTCGTTTCTAAAAATATTTCTACAATTTCTATAATTTCATTTTTATCTATAAAACGTGCTGGCAAACTAATAATATTAGCATTATTATGTTTTCTCGCTAAAATAGCAATCTCTTTTCTCCACACTAAAGCTGCACGAATTTTACGATATTTATTAGCCGTCATAGCTGCTCCATTTCCAGTTCCACATATAATAATTCCAAAATCAGCTTTTCCCTGATTCACAAATTCTGCTGTAGGATGAATAAAATCTGGATAATCAACTTGAATTCCATATTTGGAATATCCAAAATCTTGGGTTTCATACCCTTTTTTAATTAAAAAATTGTTTATTATATATTTATGATCTACTCCTGTATGATCGGATCCTATTGCTATTAGCATTATATTTTAAAAAAAATGAATATACACTAAAAATTTAAAAAAATCATTTTCAATATTATAAATTTAGTAATTTTGTGTACTTATACTAATAGTTTTACTTACTTGATTTAAACATATCGTTATTTTTACTGTATTAATTTACCTTAACCTTAACGATCAAGAAAGAAAAGAAAAAGAAAAAGAAGATGAAGGAAATAAAAACTGTAGATGATTTTAACTTTGAAAATAAAACAGCTCTAGTAAGAGTTGATTTTAATGTTCCGATAAACAAATTACACGAAATAACAGATGATACACGTATTCGATATAGTATTCCTACAATTCAGAAAATTATTTCTGAAAAAGGAAAAATCGTTCTTATCTCTCATTTTGGAAGACCAAAAGGAATTCCTTCCCAAACTTTTTCCTTAAAGTTTTTAGTTGACTATTTATCCAAACAACTAAAAATAACTGTAAATTTTTGTGAAAATTGTATAGGAAAAATTCCACTCAAAAAAGTAGATGAGTTAAAATATGGAGAAATTTTATTATTAGAAAATCTACGTTTCTATAAAGAAGAAGAAAAAGAAAATGAAAATTTTGCATATGAATTATCAAAATTAGGAGATATCTATGTAAATGATGCTTTCGGAGTAGCACATCGTTATCATACTTCCATTACTATTTTACCAAAATTTTTTTCTGGAAAGAAATGTATTGGTCTTCTTATGAAAAAAGAAATCCAATATTTAGATCAATTTTTGCTTGGAAAAGGAAAAAAACCTATTACTATTTTGTTAGGAGGAGCAAAAATTTCTTCTAAAATAGAAATTATTGAAAATATTATTGATTTCGCGGATTATATTCTAATAGGAGGCGGAATGTCTTATCCTTTTATAAAAATAAAAGGAGGAATGGTAGGAGATTCTATAATTGAAAAAAATAAAAAAATTGAAAAAACATTAAAAAAAATTTTTCGTAAATATCATAATAAAATAAATATTATACATCTTCCAAAAGATGTGGTAATAGCTGATTCATTTAAAAATGAATCTAATACTAAAATTGTACCAATTGATTCTATTCCAAATGGATGGATGGGGTTAGATATAGGCCCTTATTCCATAAAAAATTTTTGTCAAATTATAGAAAAATCTAAAACCATTTTATGGAATGGACCTGTAGGGGTTTTCGAGTTTGAAAATTTTTCTTTAGGAACTAGATCCATAGCAAAAGCTATTGCAAATAGAACTGAAAAAGGTGCATTTTCTTTAGTAGGAGGAGGCGATTCTATCGCTTCATTAAAAATGGAAAATTGTGAAAATAAAATAAGTTATTTATCTACTGGAGGAGGAGCTATGTTAGCTAGCTTGAAAAATAAAATGCTTCCCGGAATAAGTGCAATAATATTATAAAATAAATACCTAATTATATTTTATATTTGTTTAATATATAAACATAACTAAAAAAATAATTATGTCATTTAAACTTCCAAAGTTACCTTATTCATATAAAGATTTTGAACCTTATATAGATAGAAAAACGATGGATATTCATTATAATAAACATCATGCAACTTATACTAACAATCTAAACCAGGCTATTTCAAATACAAATATGATAAATTTTTCTATAAAAGAAATTTTAGAAAAAGTTCATATTGAATCTCCAGTATTACGTAATAACAGTGGAGGATTTTACAATCACAATCTATTTTGGAAAATATTAATACCTCATACACAATATACTCATCCAAGTGTATATTTAAATGATATCTTTCAAAAAAATTTTAATTCTTTTGATTTTTTTAAAAAAACTTTTTCTAAAATTGCAGCTAATCATTTTGGTTCTGGATGGACTTGGTTATGTGTAAAAGAAGAAAAATTAACAATTTGTTCCACAGCAAATCAAGATAATCCTCTTATGTATGGAATGGGTTGTGAAGGAATTCCAATATTAGGATTAGATGTTTGGGAACATGCTTATTACCTACAATATCAAAATCGTCGTTTAGATTATATCTCTGCTTTTTGGCATATTGTGAATTGGATTCAAGTAGAAGAAAATTACAAAAAAACTATAAAAAAATAATATCTTTTCCATGGGAAAAATTGTATTAGAAAATATTAAATTATTTGGATTTCATGGATGTATGCCAGAAGAAAAATATGTTGGATCTCATTACACGATAAACCTAGAAGTTGAATTTGATTTTTATAAAGCATCTATTAACGATGATTTATCAAAAACTATTAATTATGTAGATTTGTATTCTATTGTAAAAAAAGAAATGAATATTAATTCTAAATTAATTGAACATTTAGCGCAAAGAATAATTCAAAGAATTAAGGAAGACAATAAATCTTTAGTAAGATATACAAAAGTGAAAATTTGTAAAGAAAATCCTCCATTACAAGGAAATGTAGATAGAGTATGTGTAATTTTGGATGATTGTGATTGATTATAAATGGCACTGTGGCCGAATGGAAAGGCAGAGGTCTGCAAAACCTTTTATAGCGGTTCGATTCCGCTCTGTGCCTTTTTCATTTTTTTTATATTAATTTTCTATATACGTTTGCGATCTCAAAATAAAAAAGATAAAATCAAATAAACTAATTTAATTGGATTGTACAAAAAAAAGAATAAATAATATTCTGATTTCACAACCTCTTAATGGCGGTTCCAGTACTCCATACATAAAACTTAGCAAAAATAAAAATATAAATATAGATTTTCGATCTTTCATAGAAGTAAAAGGCGCATCATCTAGTGATGTAAGAAAACAGAAAATAAATTTCTCTGACTTTACCGTACTTCTTTTTATAAGTAAAAAATCCGTAGATCATTATTTTCGTCTGGCAGAATCTATGCGTTTTAAAGTTCCTTTCTCTATGAAATATATATGCCAAACTAAAACTATAGCTTATTATTTACAAAAATATATTGTATTTCGAAAAAGAAAAATTCATATTGGTGATAAATCATTTAAAGATATACTTCCTTATGTTAAAAAACATTCCAAAGAAAAATTCCTTTTGCCTTCTTCAGATATACTAAAACCAGAAATTCCTGATATGTTAAATAAACAAAATATCATTTGGAAAAGGGCTATTTTATATAAAACAGCTTCTAGTGATTTATCTGATTTAAAACATGTGTATTATGATATTTTAGTTTTCTTCAGTCCCGCGGAAATCAAATCTTTATTTGATAATTTTCCTAATTTTGATCAAGATAATATCAAAATTGCTACCTTCGGAAAAAATACTCTAGAAGCCGCTTATAAAGCAGGATTAAAAATCGATATAAAAGTCCCGACACCAGAATTTCCTTCTATGGCTATGGCTTTAGAAGAATATATTAAAAATTAAATACAATCCAATATATTGATACGTTATTAATAATTAATAAATAAAAATAATACATATATTTATTCTACTGTTACTGATTTTGCCAAATTTCTTGGTTGATCTATGTTTTCTCCACGTATATAAGCTATTTGATAAGCCAATAATTGAAGAGGAATAACAGTTACTAACGGACTAAGTACTTCAGAAATATTTGGAATTTTTATCACGTGATCCGCCAATGTCTTAACTTGAATATCTCCTTCATTGATTATAGCTATAACTTTTCCTTTTCTAGCTTTAATTTCTTGAATATTACCAATAATTTTATCGTAATATCCTTTTTTCGTAGCAATAATAACCACTGGCATCTTTTCATCTATTAAAGCTATAGGACCATGTTTCATTTCTGCAGCAGGGTATCCTTCCGCATGAATATAGGATATTTCTTTTAGTTTTAAAGCTCCTTCTAAAGCTACCGGAAAATTAATACCTCGACCTAAATAGAGAAAATTATTTACATCATGATATACTTGAGATATCTTTTTAATAGTGTCTCCCATTTTCAAAGTATGATCTACTTTTTCTGGAATTGATCCAAGCTCTTTGCATAATAATTTATAACGATTATTATTGATTGTTGATCTATGTTTTCCTATGATCAATGCCAATAAAACAAGAACTGTAATCTGTGCAGTAAAAGCTTTTGTAGAAGCAACTCCTATTTCAGGCCCCGCATGTGTATAAGCTCCTGCATCTACATTTCGTGCAATAGATGATCCTACTACATTACAAATTCCAAAAACAAAAGCTCCTTTTTTTTTTGCTAATTTTAAAGCAGCTAAAGTATCGGCTGTTTCTCCTGATTGGGAAATTACAATTACGACATCTTTTTTACCTATAATAGGATTTCTGTATCGAAATTCAGAAGCATATTCTACCTCCACTGGAATACGAGTAAGCTCCTCTAATAAATATTCTCCAATTAAACTAGCATGCCATGAGGTTCCACATGCTACTATAGTTATGCTTTTAGCATTGACAAAAATATCTTTGTTAGATTCAATTCCATTAATACAAATAATTTTTTCAGAAATTAATAATCGACCTCGTAAAGTATCTAAAATTGTTTTAGGTTGTTCATATATTTCTTTTAACATGAAATATTTATATTCTCCTTTTTCAATTTTTTTTAGATTGATTTTAAGTTTTTTAATAATTGGATTTAATTTATGATTATCTATAATCTTTCTAAGATCCAGATCTTTTCCTTTTTTAAGAATAGCCATTTCTCCATCTTTTAAATAAATAACATTTTTGGTATAATCTATAAAGGAAATGGGATCAGATGCAACAAAAAATTCTTGATTATTAATCCCTAAAGATAAAGGACTTCCCAATTTCGCAATAATAATTGTTTCAGGATGAGATTTTTCCACGACAGCAATAGAATAAGCTCCCACAATTTCATTCAGAGAAATTCTTACTGCTTCTTCTAAAGATAATTTATTTTCTTTTTTTAAATATTCAATCAAATTTACAAGTACTTCTGTATCTGTTTTGCTTTTAAAAGTAAAACCATTTTTCAATAAAATAATTTTGATAGCATAATAATTCTCTATAATTCCATTATGAATTATAATAAGTTCATTTGAATTAGAAACATGAGGATGTGCATTAATATCATCTGGTATTCCATGAGTAGCCCATCTTGTATGACCTATTCCCGTTGTTCCTTTTATTTGAATTTTACTAGAAATAATTTTTTTCTCCAATTCATAAACTCTTCCTTTACTTTTATATAGATTATATCCATTTTTGTAAAAAACGGCAATACCAGAACTATCATATCCTCTATATTCCAATTTTTTTAATCCATTAATTAGAATAGGATAAGCTTCTTTATCTCCCAAATAACCAATTATACCACACATTCTAGATAAAATTAGAAGTTTTTATCTATTTTAATTTATCTGTTCTAAAACAGTTTCTTTATAAAATTGTTGATATACGGTTTCTATCTCTTCTACAGGATAATATTTTAATACTAACAACTTATTTTCTTTTATGTAATCTTCTATTTCTTCTGGAAAAGAAAGATCTCCTTTTATAATAGAATCCGAAAAATACATACATAATTTTATTAGATTAAAATAATTTGGATTTTCTAACAATTTTAATTTCCTAGATTTGATTCCATCAAATTTTATTTTTTGAATAATATCTTTATTTAAAGACCCTTTAAAAGGTTTATTGTAAATAGATACAACAATTTTTACATTTTGATACACTGGATCAGTTTTATAAAAATTTTTAATGTATAAAGGAATAAAAGAGCTCATCCATCCATATATATGAATTATATCAGGTTTCCAATTTAATTTTTTGACAGTTTCTAAAATACCTTTTGTAAAAAATAAAGCTCTCTCATCATTATCTGGAAAAAAAATTCCATTTTCGTCTTCATCTATTGCTTTTCTTTTAAAATATTCTTCATTGTCTATAAAATAAACCTGTAACCTAGCATCAGGAATAGATGCTACTTTTATCAATAATGGTTGATCAATATCATTGATTATTAAATTCATGCCTGATAAACGAATAACTTCATGTAACTGATGCCTTCTTTCATTTATTACTCCAAAACGAGGCATAAATATACGTACATCGTTTCCTATTGATTGCATAAATTTAGTGGCTTTCAATACCGATAAAGATATCGAATTCTCTGAAGAAAAGGGAAATAAATCAGAAGAAACATATAATATACGTTTACCTGTCATCTTAGAGTTATTTTTATTTTTTATATATAGTAAAAAAACGGATCATTGCAAATATAATAAATAATATCCTAAGTTTAATAACAAGTATCTAAAAATCTATAGTTTATAGATAGATATGTTTTTATCATGAAAAAAGAAAGAAAAATAAAAAAAAAACATTATAATAATTTATCCACAGGATTTATTAATGTAACTAGTCATGGATATGCATTTGTTCATATCAACGAATTTAAAAAAGATATTTTTATTCCAAAACATAAAACGAATAGAGCTTTAGAAGGTGATTTAGTAAAAGTTAGATTTTCCTTTACGAAGAAAGGAATGAAAATGGAAGGAGAGGTACTAAAAATAATCAAAAGAAAAACTAAAAAATTTATTGGCATATTAAAACTTGACGTTCAATCTAAATATGGAATTGTACATAATCATAATATTCATGTAGATATATTAATCCCCATACAAAAATTGGAAAATAGCCATCACAATGATAAAGTATTAGTTCAAATCATATCATGGCCTAAAAAATTTAAAAATCCTTTTGGAAAAATCGTAAAAGTATTTGGATCTTCTGGGGAATATAAAACAGAAATTTCTTCTTTATTGGAAGAATATGGAATATCGTATAAATTTTCCAAAAAAATTGAAAATGAAGCTAATAAAATTTTTTCCCAAAAAAATTTAGACATGAACTTGAGAAGAGACATGCGAGATGTCAATACTTTTACTATAGACCCTTTGAATGCAAAAGATTTTGATGATGCTCTTTCAATCAGAAAATTGAACTTTGATACTTGGGAAATAGGAGTGCATATATCTGATGTTTCTCATTATATAAAAGAAGGAAGTTTATTAGATCAAGAAGCATATTATCGTGCTACATCTATTTATTTTGTCGGAGAGGTGATTCCTATGTTTCCTACAATATTATCTAATGATCTATGCTCTCTACAACCAAAAAAAGATAAATTAAGTTTTTCCTATATTTTTAATATAAATAATCAAGGAAAAATATTGAATAATTGGTTTGGAAAAACTATAATACAATCTAACAAAAAATTTACATATGATGAAGTTCAGTGTATTATAGATCAAAAAAAAGGAGACTATTATGAAGAGATTTACACATTATTTTTGTTTTCTAAAATATTAATTCGAAATCGGTTAAAAAATGGAGGAATTTATCTAGAAAAAGTAGAAGTAAAATTTCATTTAGATGAGGAAAATAATCCAATATCTTTACATATGGAAAAAAACAATGATGCACATCGTTTAATTGAAGAATTTATGTTATTAACAAATCGAAAAATTTCAGAATTTGTTAGCTTAAATTTAGATGGAGCTCCTTCTAATAAACTTTATATTTATAGAGTACATGATGTACCTGATTTTCAGAAAATTTTCTTTCTTAAAAAAGTTATAGAACCTTTAGGTTATTTTTTAGATTTAAAAAATATAAAAATCTCTATTAATCATTTACTAAAAAAGATTAAAGGAAAACCAGAACAAAATATAATTGAAAATTTAATTCTTCGTGCCATGAGTAAAGCCAAATATTCCACAAAAAATATAGGTCATTATGGTTTGTCTTTCATCTATTATACTCATTTTACTTCTCCCATAAGAAGATATTCAGATATAATAGCACATCGTTTATTATATTATTATTTAACGAATAAAAATGAAGAATACAAGTTAAAAACAATAGAATTTTATGAAAAACAATCTCAACATTGCAGTTATAAAGAACGTTTAGCTATAGATGCAGAAAGAGATTTTCTAAAATATATACAAGTTAAATATATAAAAAAATTTATAGGAAAAGAATTTGATGGGATTATTACTGGATTTACTGATTGGAGCGTTTATATTGATTTACTATTATTTCAAACTGAAGGAATGGTAAGGTTACGTGATATTAAAGAAGATTCTTATGTTCTGAATTCAAATAATTATAGTATCATTGGGAAAAAAAAAAGGAAAATTTATCATTTAGGAGATAAAGTAAGAGTAAAGCTTATTAACGTCAATATGGAAAAAAAACAAATTATCCTTACTTGGATATAAATAAATTTATATTCTAACTGTAGAAGGGACAAATATAGTATAATCTCCTCCATTTTTTATAACGTCTCTTACAATATAAGAACTAATATGAGATTTTTCATAAGAAGAGAAAAGATAAACAGTTTCAATAACATGTTTTTTATATAATTCTTTATTAGCAATAAATATATTTTTTTCAAATTCAAAATCTAATTGATTTCGAATGCCTCTTAATAAAAATTTAGCTTTTTTTTTTATACAAAAAGAAATAGTTAATCCGTTAAATGAATCAATTTCTATTTTTTGTGATAAACCTAAAAAAGTTTTTTGTATCCACTTTTTTCTCTTTTTAAGAGAAAACATATTTTTTTTTTCAAAATTTTTTCCAATAGCTATAATAATTTTATCAAATAAATTTAAAGCTCTAAGAATAATATCATAATGTCCTAAAGTAATGGGATCAAAAGATCCAGGAAATACTGCTATTTTTTTATTCATAATAAATATATTTTTTACTATAATAAACAAAGTAAAAAAACATAATTTATTTTTGCTTCTGCAACTTATTATTATAATAATGAATAAATCATGTTCCGATTGTTTAAATAAATGTGCAAAAAAAGAAAATATTATTCAAGAAAAACGATGTTACAAACCTAATACATTGGATTGGTTATCCAATATTCAATCTCCTTTTGAATATCAAAAATATGATATTGTAGAAATACAATTTAAAAATGATAGAAAAGAATTTTTTTTTAATCAAGAAAAAATATTCCTTAATCAAGGAGACATTGTTACTGTAGAAGCAAAATCAGATATAGGATATGACATAGGTATAGTTTATTTGACTGGAGAATTGGTCCAATTACAAATAAGAAATCAAAGTATTAACTCAAATACTTTTAAAAAAATATACAGAAAATCAACATATAAAGAAATAAATATTTGGAAATCTTTTAAAAGAAAAGAATTTACAACTCTTTTAAAAGCTAAAAAAATTGCAAAAAATTTAAATCTTTCTATGAAAATTAGTGATGTAGAATATCAAGGAGATGGAGAAAAAGCTATTTTTTATTATACAGCTGAAAACAGAGTTGATTTTAGAAAATTGGTTAAAGAATTTGCTTTTTATTTTCATACACGTATAGAAATGCGTCAAATAGGATATAGACAAGAAGCGGCAAAAATTGGTGGAATCGGTTCTTGCGGTAGGGAACTTTGTTGTTCCACTTGGTTAAAAAATTTTAAAAGTGTAACAACTAATTCAGCAAGATATCAACAACTTTCCATTAATATTCAAAAATTAACAGGACAATGTAGTAAATTAAAATGTTGTTTGAATTATGAATTAGATGCTTACTTAGATGCTATAAAAAATTTTCCGGATTTTAACAGTAAAATTCATACAGAAAAAGGAATTGCTCAATGTATGAAAATTGATGTTTTTAAACAGGAAATGTGGTTTTCTTATGTTAAGACCCCTAATACTTGGTTTAGAATAAAAGTAAAAAAAATTAAAGATATTTTAGAAAAAAATAAAATATCACCTCCTTTAGAGGAATTATCAACTATCAATATCATTCAAAAAACAGAATTAACATTTAAAGATTTATCTATATAAAATAATTTTATACGTGTATAAAAAAAGTATAAAAATAAATTCTTATTTCATTAGACTTATTTTTTATTTTTGGTTTTTATTTATTATAGGAATAAGTATTATCATTAGTATTTTTTATGCAGCTTCTAAAGGTTATTTAGGTACTTTACCTAGTACTAAGGATATAGAAAATCCTGGAATGAAAGTAGGATCAGAAGTATATGATTCTAATGGAATATTATTGGGTAGATTTTTTTCCGAAAATAGAACTTTAGTTAATTATAAACAACTTCCAAAAAATCTTGTAAATGCACTCCTTGCGAAAGAAGATATTCGTTTTAAATATCATTCTGGAATAGATGCTAAATCTTTTCTTAGAGCAATTCTTTCTTTAGGAAAAAAAGGAGGAGGAAGTACCATTTCACAACAGTTGGCTAAACTTCTTTTTACAGGACCATCTGCAAAAAATAAATTAGAAAGAATTCATCAAAAACTTTTAGAATGGGTAATGGCTATTGAATTAGAAAAACGTTATACAAAGGAAGAAATTATTACTATGTATTATAATAAATTTGATTTTTTGTATAACGCAAAAGGAATAGAAACTGCAGCTCATACTTATTTTAATAAAAAAGTTTCTGACCTAAATTTAGGAGAATGTGCTGTATTAGTTGGAATGCTAGAAAATCCTTCTTTATATAATCCAAAAAATTATCCTTATAGAGCTAAAAAACAAAGGAATTTGGTTTTACGTCAAATGAGAAAATATAATTTATTAAATACACATAAATATAAAAAAGAGTTAGAAAAACCTGTAGAAATAAATTTTAAAATACAAAAAAAAGACTTTGAGTTACTTACTTATTATGGTGAATTCTTAAAAAAAGAAATACAAGAAGCTTTAGAAGAACATGAAAAAAAAACTGGACAAAAACTTAATCTTTATTCTAGTGGATTAAAAATATATACATCTATTGATGCTAAAATGCAAAATTATGCAGAGGAAGCAGTAAAAAAACATCTCAGTAAATTACAAATTTTATTTAATCGTTTTCAAAAAACGAATAAAAATGCTCCATTTTTAAATATTACTCCGGAAAAAACAAAAAGAATCCTGATATCTGCTATGCACAGAACTTCTCTTTACCAAGATTTAAGACAAAAAGGGTTAACAGAAGAAAAAATTGTAAAAGAATTTCAAAAACCACAATTAATCAAATTATTTACTTGGAAGGGATCGAAAAAAGTATTTATGTCTCCATGGGATTTTATTCGGTATCAAAAAAGTATTATTCAAGCAGGCATGTTATCCGTGGAATCTTCTACTGGATTTATTAAAGCATGGGTAGGAGGAATAGATTTTAATTATTTTCAATATGATCATGTCGCACAAACACAACGTCAGGTCGGTTCTGTTTTTAAACCTATTTTATATGCGGCAGCTATTAATGAGTTACATTATAATCCTTGTACAAAAATCTCAAATGAAAAATTTCATTTGGGAAAATGGAGCCCTAGAAACTCTAATGGAAAATACGGAGGGACTCTTACTTTAAAAGATGGTTTAGCTTTTTCCATTAATACAATTTCAGCTCGTTTAATATCCCAAATGACTCCAGGTCCAGTAATTAATTTAGCAAAAAAAATGGGTATAGTATCTATAATACCTGAACATCCATCTATTGCGCTTGGTTCTGCTGATTTAACTTTATATGAAATGACAGGAGCATTCAATACATTCACTAATTATGGAATTTATTTTAAACCCTCTATTTTAGTAAAAATAGAGGATGAAAATGGAAATTTAATTAAAGAACATGTAGATCTTAGTAGAAGACAAGTTTTTAGTGAAGAAGTAGGGTATATGATGTTAAAACTAATGCAAGGAGTCGTTCAATATGGGACAGCAAAAAGGTTACAATCGTACAATCTTACAGGAGATATAGCTGGGAAAACAGGGACTACTAATGAAAATTCAGATGGATGGTTTATAGGAATGATTCCTAATTTAACCACTGGTGTTTGGGTAGGATGGGAGGATAGATTTTCTCATTTTGAGAATATTAAACTTGGACAAGGAGCAAATATGGCTTTACCTATATGGGCATATTACATGAAAAGTTTGTATAGAGATATTAATTTAATTTATCATGATAAATTATTGTTTCACAAACCTAAAAATTATCAATCTAATTGGGATCATTGTAATGAAATTCATCTCAAAGAAGAAAACGTAATTAATGAAGAAAAAAAAGAGGAAGAAAAAAATTCTTTAAAAGAAGAAATTATAGATTACGATGGTAAGTTAAACTTAGAAAACAACAAAGATTATGATAAATAAATAGTATATGATAAAAAAAATATTAATATTGGATAAAAATCATCCTTTTATTATATATAAGTTAAAAAAAGAAGGATTTATTTGTGATGAAAATTACAAGGACTCAACAGATAAAATTGATATATCGTCATATGATGGTATTATTTTAAGAAGTAGGTTAAAAATAGATAAAAAATTTATTGAAAAAGCTACAAAATTGAAGTTTATAGCTCGAATTGGATCTGGAACAGAAAATATAGATAAAGATTGTGCTATAAAAAAAGGAATAACTTTAATTTCTTCTCCAGAAGGAAATAAAGACGCGGTAGCAGAACATGCTATAGGTATGTTACTATGTATGATGAATCATATTATTCGTTCACACCAACAAATAATTACAAAAAAAAAATGGAGTAGAGAGATGAATAGAGGAATAGAAATTATGGGAAAAACAATAGGAATTATTGGATATGGAAATACAGGAAAGGCTTTTGCAAAAAAATTATCAGGTTTTGATGCTAAAATATTATGTTATGATATCCTACCTAAAGTAGGAGATATTTATGGAAAACAAGTAAATATGAATACGATTTTTAAAAAATCAGATGTAGTGAGTTTACACGTACCTTATACACAGAAAACAAAAGGAATGATAAATTATAATTTTATAAAAAAATTTTGCAAACCTTTTTATTTTATAAATACTTCTCGTGGAGGGTGTGTAATTACAAGTCATTTAGCGGAAGCATTAAAAAATAGAAAAATATATGGAGCATGTTTAGATGTTTTAGAATATGAAAATTTTTCCTATAGTGATATTTTAAGCCAACAGAAACTTACCAAAAGTTTTCTTTATCTTATTCATTCTAATAAAGTGATATTAACACCACATATTGCAGGATGGACTAAAGAATCAAAATATAAAATGGATAAAAAAATTGTAGAAAAAATCATTTTTTTAAATCATAAACTAAATACAACATAATTTTAATACGATATTATATAAAATTATAATATTATATATCATATGAATAAATATATTCTTATTCAGAATAAGTATATATTATTTATATAAAAAAAAAGAAAAGTCCTAACAAAAATTAATTCGGAAATTATTTTTAATTACATTTTTTATTTTGTAATAAAGTCATATTTTTATTATTCAATAATTAAAATTCAGTATACATCTTTTAAGTATCTTCCTTCTTTTTTCATTTTGTTTATAAAAAGTTTTGAATCACATTTTCCTACTTTCTCTATCACTTGACAAATCATTTTTTCTACATCTAGACTCATAGGAATTTTATTTCCACAAAGATAAACATAGGCTCCATTTTTGATCCAAGAAAAAAATTCTATTTTATTTTCCCATATTTTATTCTGCACATAAACTTTTTTTTCCTGGTCTCTAGAAAAAGAGAAATTAACACGATGAAGAATTCCTTTTATTTTCCAATTTTGGATTTCTGTTTGATATAAAAAATTTTTATGAAAGTGTTGATCTCCAAAAAATAACCAATTTTTACCCGTTGCTTTTGTTGCTTCTCTTTCATATAAAAAAGAGCGAAAAGGAGCAATTCCAGTACCGGGGCCAATAAGAATTATATCCTTATCTGGATTGGGTAATTTAAATATTCGATTTTTATAAATGAAAAAAAATAATTTATATCCTATTTTAAGTTTAGATAAAAAATCGGAACAATGACCATATACAGTATTTCCATTTAATAGAAAACGATGACGAGATACAGTAATATGTATTTCGTTTCCATGAGTTGTAGGAGAAGAAGAAATAGAATAGAGTCTAGGTTTTATAGGTTCCATAATTTTTATCAAATCTTTTAAAGAATATTTATTTTCTATAGGAAATTTTGTTAAAAGATCAACAAGTTTCCATTTATAATTTAAAAAAACATTTTTATCTTTCGATAAAGAAGAATATTTTTTCAAAAAATTTTCCGATAAAGAAAGAATATTTAGATTTTTCTTAAAAAGATCAAATATTTTATTTTTTTCTTCGTTTTCATATCTTTCGAGTTCTTTTTTCTTATTTTTATTGATATATTCTATAATGTTATTCACTTCTCTATAAGGGTTTTCTGGAAAAATACCTATAGAATCCCCAGGAGAATATTTAATTTTATTTTTAACGTAAATTTCAATATGATGAATTTCTTTATCAGATTCTCTTTCTTGATCATTTAAAATTATATTATTTGAAATATATCCGGAAATTTTCCGGTTTCTATTTTCCGTATTTATTCCATATTTTTTTTTTTTTAAAAAATTTATAATTTCGGAAAACCATTTGTATCCCTGATTTTCATAATCAACATCGCATTTATATAATGGAACAATTCTTTTCGCCCCTATATCATGTAAACGTTTATCTATATCGACTCCTGCTTTACAAAAATAAGTATAAGATTTATCTCCCAATGCCAATACGCTATATTTCATATTTTTTAGGAAAATATTTTTATTATGATGAATAAAATCAAAAAAAGATTTTGCAGAAGAAGGGGGCTCTCCTTCCCCATGCGTACTCATTATGATGAAAAAATAATCTTCTTTTTCTAAATCTTTCAAGCAATATTGATCTAAATCGATTAATTTTATTTGTAATTTTTCTTTTTTTACTTTTTGATAGATATCAAATGCTAAATTTTTTGCGTTTCCTGTTTCCGTTCCATAAACTAATGTAATTTTCTGTTCCTCTTTTTTTTTTGTAAATTTTTTAATATTATTCTTTAAGAATCCAGACATATAACCACACATCCATATAATTTCTTCTTGAGAAGATTCTTGTATTAACTTAAAAAATGTTTTATTATTTGGTTCAGATAACATTTTGATTTTTTTTATAAAAACACTAATACAATACTTACTTAGTAACACTATTAAACTATAACCTATAACAAATATTATTTAAAATAATTTTATTATTTAAAAATATCAGCATTAAATATAATTCAATATAGAACTACAATTTTTTTATAATATAAAATTTTTATATGTTATACTCATTTCTTCTATCTTATATCTTAAGTTTTCATAAAATTTAATTGGAATTAACATAATTTGTATTATAAAACGTACTAGATCCAACTAAACTAAAAACTAAAAGAGCGTATAATAAAATAAAAAAAATTTATAACTATACTCTAACTGATATAACTCTTAATTCTTATATCTTTTATAAGAATTCTTTTCATTATCATTTCATTATATTGAAATATTTAATCCATTTTAAACAATACAAAGAAAAAAAAATGAATTTATAAAAATAGTTTTATACATATACAGGGTAATTTAATTTACCACATACAATAATATTATTAATTTTTACAAAAAAATTAAATCTTGTTTATGAAAAAAGATTATCAACTGATAAATATCTTTCTCCAGTATCATAATTCACCGTCAATATTGTAGATTCTTTTGAAAATTTAGATAATTGTTTTTTTATAGCAGATAATGAAGCTCCAGTAGATATTCCAACAAGAATTCCTTCTTTTTTTGCTGTTTGTTGAACATAATAAAAAGCTTCTTCTTTAGATACCAAAAAAGATCCATCTAATATTTTTCTATTCAAAATAGATGGGATAAAACCTGCGCCTAATCCTTGTAAAGCATGCGGATTAGCTGTCCCTCCAAATATAACTGGAGATTCTATAGGTTCTACAGAAAAAATTTTGATATTAGGGTACTGATTTTTTAATACTTCTCCTATTCCAGTAATATGACCTCCAGTCCCTACTCCTGTAATGAAATAATCTATTCCATTAGGGAAAGCATTGATTATTTCTCTTGCTGTTGTCTTCTTATGTATATTCGGATTTGAAACATTATCAAATTGTTTCGGCATCCAGGAATTCGGAATAGTATTAGTTAATTCTTCTGCTTTTTTAATAGCTCCTCTCATTCCATCTTCTTTTGGAGTGAGTACGAATTTTGCTCCGAAAATAGAAAATAATTTCCTTCTCTCCATGCTCATAGATTCTGGCATAACTAAAATAAGACGATATTCTTTCACAGAACAAACCATTGCTAATCCTATTCCTGTATTTCCAGAAGTAGGCTCTATAATAATATCTCCTTTATGAATAATTTCTTTTTTTTCTGCATCTTCTATCATGGATAAAGCTATTCTATCTTTAATACTTCCTCCAGGATTATTTTTTTCCAATTTCATCCATACTTTATGATTAGGAAATAATTTTTTAAGACGTACATGAGGAGTATTTCCAATAGTTTTTAAAATACTATCAACTTTCATTTTTCATTTTTTTTTTTTATTATATCATAAAATTAATAGGATCAGGAAAAGGACTATTATTTCTCATTTTTATTTCGCTTTTTTGATATACTATAGAAAAAGGAGGGACACTTTTTGTTACCCAAACATTACCTCCAAGTACACTATCATGACCTATTATAGTTTCTCCCCCTAAAACAGTAGCTCCAGCATAAATTGTAACTTGATCTTCTATCGTTGGATGACGTTTTGTATTTGATAGTTTTTTATCTACATAAATAGCACCTAAAGTTACACCTTGATATATTTTAACTTTATCTCCTATTTTTGTACTAGAACCTATCACTATTCCTGTTCCATGATCAATAGCAAAAGCTTTTCCTATTTTTGCAGATGCATGAATATCCACTCCAGTTTTACTATGTGCATATTCTGTAATCAATCTTGGAATAATTGGAATTTTTTGAATCCATAATTGATGTGCAATTCTATATAATGCAGTAGCAAAAAAACCAGGATAAGAAAGAAAAATTTCTTCTATGACTGTTGCTGCAGGATCCGATTTCAATATTGCATTAGCATCTATTATTAACGTTTGATAAATATTAGGAACTTTTTGAAAAAAAATTTTAGTAAGATTATCAGAATCTTTTTCTTTGATATTCAATTCTATAAAAATTTCACATAAAAGTTCTTGTAATTTATCGTAATTTTTTCTAAAAAGAACTACATTATTCAAAATATCCTGATCTGGAGTAAATAAAATGTAAAATAATTTATTCACAAAATTTTCAGATTTCTTTTTATCAGGATAAGTATCTTTATTTTTATTATTTTCAAATATGGTTGTTAAAAAATCTAACATTTATTTTTTTTATTATATCATATATTTCGAGTACAGGGCTAAATTAAATATGATTTAATATAATATATTATTATAGAAAATCGGACTTATATTTGTGTTTTTTATATTTTTCAAACACAAATCATCAACATTAGCATTATACTAAACGTTTACGTATAAATGAATTTTGATCCTATTTTATTTAAAATATTACTGATTTTTATTAAATCATCTTCTGCTACTAACATAGTTTTAATAAATAAATATAAAACTCTACAAGAGTCTATGAAGTACGTTTTATTTTATATTATATAAAAAACAGAAATAAAGTTCCTATAATTGTAAAAATTTCTATTTCTTTATAAGAAAGAACTAGAAAGTATTTTTCATTTACAAATACAGAAAAAATTAATTTATTTTTTAAGAATCATATCCCTATGAAATAAATAATTACGCAAATATAAGAATTTCTTTTTTTTAAAAAAACATGTTATATTCATAATAAATTTTTCAAAATTCATGAAAAAAATTAAAGTTAGTAAACCTATAGTAGAAATAGATGGAGATGAAATGGCTAGAGTTATATGGAAGTATATAAAAGAATATTTTATTTTTCCTTATTTAGATATAAATATTATCTATTTTGATTTAGGAATAGAAAATAGAAATATTACAAATGATCAAATCACTATAGATGCTGCTTATGCTATAAAAAAATATAATGTAGGAATTAAATGTGCTACAATTACACCAGATGAAGATAGAATGAAAGAATTTAATCTAAAAACAATGTGGAAGTCTCCAAATGGAACTATTAGAAATATTATTAATGGAACAGTTTTTAGAGAGCCTATTATAGTAAAAAATATTCCTCGTTTGATTCCAAGTTGGATAAATCCCATATGTGTAGCTAGACATGCTTATGCCGATCAATATCAAGCTAAAGATTTTTTTATTGAGGGAAAAGGAAAATTATATATTTATTTCATGCCAGATGATAATAAAAAAAATAAATCAATAAAATTTAAAATTCATCATTTCATAGGTAGCGGTATCGCTATGGGAATGTACAATACAGATGAATCTATTTATGGATTTGCTCGTTCTTGTTTTAATTATTCTGTATATAAAAAATGGCCTCTTTTTTTATCTACTAAAAATACTATATTGAAAGTATATGATGGAAGATTTAAAAATATATTTCAAGAAATATATAATAATGAATTTAAATCAAAGTTTGAAAAACTACAGATTACTTATGAACACCGATTAATTGATGATATGATAGCAAAAGCTATTAAATCAAATGGAAAATTTATATGGGCCTGCAAAAACTATGATGGAGATGTTCTATCTGATTGTGTAGCTCAAGGATTTGGTTCACTAGGAATGATGACTTCTGTTTTAATTACTCCAGATGGAAAAACTTTAGAATCTGAAGCTGTTCACGGAACTATCACGAGACATTATAGATTACATCAAAAAGGAGAAGAAACATCTACTAATCCTATTTCTTCTATTTTTTCTTGGACTCGTGGCCTTAAACATCGTGCTCTTCTAGATAAAAATAGAAATTTAAAGTTTTTTTCGGAAAAAATGGAAAAAGCATGCATAGATTTTATAGAATCTGGAAATATGACTAAAGATTTATTTCAATTATCTTACAAAGATGAGAAAAAAAGTAACTATTTAAATACTAAAACTTTTATAAAAAAACTAAAAATTTTTTTTGATGAAAGAATAAATACATAAAATATATGTATTATATTTTTATTAATTTTTTAGTAATTTTTTTTCTCTTAAATTTATCTAATAAATTATTTGTAAAATGAGAAATAAAAAAAATATTTTTTGGTTTATAAAATTTATTTTTACCATTAAAAATAGTATCTGGAATATGTAATGGAAAAGGATTTCCTTCAATAACTAATATGATTTTTTCTCCTAATATTTTGTCCGGAATTGAGGATATGAAAAATCGTTTTTCATAAGGAATAAAAAAACTAATTTCTTTTTCTATTAATTCAGGAATAATTTTAATACCTCCACTATTAATAACATTATCATATCTACCTATCCAAGTAAATGTGTTTTTAGATATTATATGAACAATATCATTTGTTTGCACAAATGAATTCATACAACATGTAGAAGAAATACCCAAACAATTCCTACTATCTACACTTAAAGAAATATCTTGAAATGATTCATAAAAAACAGATTTATTTAATCCATTAATTCTTTTTATAGCAATATGACCTAAAGTCTCTGTCATTCCATAAGTGGCATAACAAATTGTTGAAATATTTTGCAATTTTTTTTCTAAAAAATTAGAAATAGAATGTCCTCCTATTAAAATAATTTTAATATTTTTTAAATATTTTAAACTAAAAAAAACTTGCACCGGAACCATTGATGTAATATCAAAATATTCTTCAATATTTTTTAAAGGATTGGATGATGGAGGAACACAATATATTTTCCATTTAAAAATGATAGCACGTACTAAAAACATTTTAGCAGCTATAAAATCTGGAGATAAACATAATAATCCTTTAACTCCTTTTTCTTTTAATTTTAAAAATTCTACAGTTTTTGTAGCTCTTTCATACATATATTTTTTACGTAAAAAAATAACTTTAGGAACTCCTGTTGTTCCAGAAGTTAAAGATGATAATATAGGTTTATTATCATACCAATTTTTTAAAAAAGAAAAAATAGCTTTTTTCCAAAAATCCTTTTTTTTATTGAAAAAAAAAGAAGAAGTCAATATTTCTTTAGAAGAAAAATCTATCCACATTTTTTTATGTATTTAATAAAATTTTTATTTTCCATTTTTCAAATGGATTATTCCAAATAGAACCTTTTTTAATTTCTAAAGAAGAAATCCAATTATTTAGATATAAAATTCCAGTATTTAATCCATGAGTATCTTGATTATTATATTTTTTTTGCATAATAAAAGTCCATTGAGCAATAGCATTAATTCCAATGTCACTTTCCAAAGAAGAACTGATATACCATTTTATTTTTCTTTTATTAGCTTCTAATATCCATTCTTCAGATCCATAAAATCCACCATTTATACTCGGTTTCAATATAATATATTTAGGCTGAATAACATCCAATAACTTTTTTTTTTCTTTTAATATATTAACATTTCCTAATTCTTCATCTAATGCTACAGGTAATTTTGATTTTTCACATATTTCTGACATAATTTTCCAATTACCAGGTAATATTGGTTGTTCCATTGAATCAATAATATCTAAATCATAAAATTTATTTAAGTAATATAAAGCTTCCTCAATATTTTTGAAACAACCATTTGCGTCTACACGTATCTTTATAAATGGATATTTTTTTCTAATTTCTTTTAAAACAAAATACTGATTATTAAATAATTCTGCATTTATCTTCATTTTTATCAATGAGAACCCTTTAATAATTCGATTTTCCATTTCTTTTATTGCATATTTTATATTATTAAAAGAATTTAACCACATTAAACTGTTTATAGGAATTCCTTTTTTTCCATGAGTAAATTCAGAATGATATAACACAGGAAATTTAGTTTTTAAACTTAAAAAAGCTTGTTCCAATCCAAATAAAATAGATGAATATGAAATATATTTATAATAAAAATATATTTCTGTTCTTTTTATATAAAGAATCCTTTTAGAAAGATTTATTAACTCTATTTCAAATTTTTTTAAATTTTTTAAAGCAGATTGATCCAATATTGGATTACATTCTCCTATTCCTATATTATTATTTTGTGTTAATATAATAAACCATATAATATTTTTTTTAAATTTTCTATTAGAATTAAATATTTTTTCACTAAAAAAAAACGTTTTTTTTTTCAAGTAACAATTAATCTCTCTATGCTTATTCATTTATTTATTATACATTAAACATATATAGTCTCTCCCTTTTCCAATAAAATTAATTCTTTTCCTTTTTCAAAAAACCTTTTTTTTGCTTGTTTTTTATCAATTCGAATATCATCAAAAGTATCATAATGAACTCCTAATATTTTTTCAGATTTCAAAAAATCTGAAGCAATAATTGATTCTTCTATATCCATAGTATATTTACCACCTATTGGTAAAATAGAGAGTTTTAATTTTCCAAAATGAGGAATAAGATTCATTTCATAGATTACAGATGTATCACCTGATATATATAAATTTCCTTCATCTGTATGTAAAAGAAACCCACCTGGATTTCCACCATAAGTTCCATCGTTAAAAACACTAGAATGAGCGGCCCAAACATATTTTAATTTTCCAAAAGGAAAAGATATGAAAGAACCATAATTAATTCCATATGTTTTTATTCCTTTTTTATCAAAATAATTAGATATTTCATAATTAGAAATTACTAAAGCGTTATTAAATTTTCGTGCAAATAGCTCTACATCACATACATGATCATAATGTGCATGAGTTAATAAAATATAATCTACTTTTGTAATAAGCTTTAAAAAAGTTGTATTTCTAAAAATAGGATTATCAGAAAAAAAAGGATCTATTAGCAAATATTTATCATGTATTTCTAGTATACATGTACTATGAGAGAAAAAAGTAACTTTCATAAGTTTAATTTAAAAAACAAATTCCTATACTAAATCCATATAAAAAAGTGAGTATTACTAATTTGTTCAATTCTAAATTGAACAATTTTTTTTCTTGTATACAAATTATTTTTTTAATATGTAATATTAAAAAAATAACAATAAAAATAAAAATAAACCATTGATAATAATCAATAATTTTTTGGTTCAAAAATATGAAATATCCTCCTAAAGATATTGAAATCAATATAATCAATGTATGATATAATTTAGCGTATTTTATACCTAACCATACAGCCATAGTATGTTTTCCATTTTCATAATCATTATCCAAATCTCTCATATTATTTAGATTCAAAACTCCTACACTCAAAAATCCTATAGATAAAGAAAGAAAAAATATATCCATAGATAAAGTATGTGTATACAAAAAATAACTTCCTTCTACCGAAAAAATTCCAAAAAAAATCAAAACAAATAAATCACCTATTCCTATTATATATCCATAAGGATAAGGCCCAATAGAATATTTTATAGAACTATACACACATATAAAAATACCTATGAGATATATAAAAAAAATAAAAATATTCTTATATAAAAGAGTATTGTAAAGTAATAAAAAACCAGAAAAAAAAGATAATATAGAAAATATACAGATAGCTTTTTTCATTTCTAACAAAGAAATAAAACCACATTGAATTGCTCTTTTAGGACCTATTCGTCTAGAATTATCTACTCCAGTTATACTATCTCCATAATCATTTGATAAATTTGCCAATATTTGCAATAATAAAGCGGTAATAATACATAAAATATAAGCAATAAAACTTACATTTGTTCTATACTTAGATATAACAAAACTCAAAGTTATTCCAGAAAAAGATAAAGGTAAAGTATGAATACGAGCTGCATAAAACCAAGATTTTAACTTCATAAAAATTTCGTAAATTTTTTAAAATTTGGAGATCTTTTTTCTAAAAAAGCTTTTTTTCCTTCTTGAGATTCTTCCATTAAATAAAACATTAAAGTCGCATCCCCTGTTAATTGCATTAATCCATGTTGTCCATCCAATTCCGCATTTAAACTTCGTTTTATCATCCTTAAAGACATAGGACTTCTTTTTTGTATAATTTTGCACCATTTTATGGTTTCTTTCTCTAATTCTTTTTTCTTCACTACTTTATTAATCAATCCCATTTCTAAAGCTTCTTTAGCAGAATATTTTTTACATAAAAACCACATTTCCCGTGTCTTTTTTTGTCCAATATGACGAGCTAAATAAGAGCATCCAAATCCTCCATCAAAAGAACCTACTTTTGGTCCTACTTGACTAAAAATAGCATTATCAGAAGCTATAGTTAAATCACAAACAACATGCAAGACATGACCTCCTCCTACTGCATAGCCATTTACCATAGCTATGACTGGTTTGGGAATTTCTCTTATTTTTTTGTAAAAATCTAGAATATTCAATCTTGGAATACCATTTTTATCTAAATATCCCCCCAGACCTCTTGTAGTTTGATCACCTCCAGAACAAAAGGATTTTTCTCCAGCTCCAGTTATGATTAATACATCTATATCGCTTCTATTACTACATATATTTATAGCATCTATCATCTCATTTACCGTTTCTACACGAAATGCGTTATGACACCATGGCCTATTAATTTCTATTTTAGAAATCCCTTCTCCAAAAAAAAATAAAATATCTTCATATCTTTTAATCGGAACCCAATTTATAATAGAATTCATAATAAAAAAATTAAAAATTGATGTTTATTTTTACAAAATAAGGAAAAAATAGATTTCATTATGTTATGTATCGTAATATATTATCTATATCTACAGGAGTTTTGATAAGTATTGTGGAAATACTTTACGCTATTCAATTCTTGAAAAAATGGTTTATAAAAACACAATTCATTCCATTAAAAAAATTCAAATATATCTTGACCCAAGCTCCTACTGAATTTTTTATAGTACTAATTTTTTTTTATGCTTTTAGCGCTCTATTAGGGGGAATGATAACCGCTTTTTTTACACGAAAAGCAAAAAAAGCTTATGCTATATTAACAGGGTTTATTTTGTTTTTCATAACATTATTTCATATGTTTTTCTATCCATTTCCATTTTGGTTTAAAATCATAATACTGCCCCTTTTTTTTCCTTTTTCATATATAGGAGGAAATTTTATAGAATTATTACAAAGAAAAAAATGAATAAATTAATAAATAAATAAATCCAGATACATACCCTATTAAAGCAATCCAACTAATTTTTTTTAAGTACCAAAAAAAATCTATTTTTTCCATACTCATAGCTGCCACTCCAGCTGCAGATCCTATCAAAAAAATACTTCCTCCTATTCCAGAAGTATAAGCTATGAAATGCCATAAATCATGATTTATAGGATAAGAAAACATAGCTATAGTAGCAGCTACTAAAGGAACATTATCTATAATAGAAGAGATTAATCCAAATAAAAAAGTTGTTATTTTCCATGTATAAACAGTTTCATTAATCCAATGAGATAGACTATATAATTTACCTATAGATTCTAAAGAAGAAACAGAAAGTAAAATACCTAAGAAAAATAAAATACTAGATATGTCTACTTTTTTAAACGTATCATCTAAAATGGATTTAGATTTATATTTTTTAGATGCTATAAAAAGTATAATTCCTAAAGAAAACATCATTCCCATGTATGGAGGGATACCTATGATAGTTTTAAAAATTGGAACAAGTAACATTAGAAATAAACCTGTTTTTAACATAAAAAATCCTCTATTTATATAATCTTTTGATAGATTATTTTTTTTTATTTGAATATATCCATTAAAAACGGGCATGTAAGATGCTATTAAAGTAGAAATAATCATACATAATACAGATGGTATAAATATTTTTTTTAGAAGATGAATAGTAGTAACTTTATTAGAAATCCATAACATAGTTGTTGTTATATCTCCAATTGGAGACCAAACTCCTCCTGCATTAGCAGATATAATAACTATACCTAAATAATATAAACGATCTTTATAGTTATAAACTATTTTTCTCAAAATAGAAATCATAACCATAGTAGCTGTAAGATTATCTATTATAGCAGATAACAAAAAAGAAACTATACTGATAATCCATAAAAATTTACGTTTTGTATTTGTAAAAAATAATTCTTTTAAAGCTTCAAACCCAGAGAATTTTTCAATAACAGCAATGATAGACATAGCTCCAATAAGAAAAAAAACAATTTCAGATGCTTTTCCTAAATGAAATAATAATAGATATTTAGGATCTTTTTTCAGGATAAAATGTTGATCTAATTCATATTCATAAACAGGAATATTTAAAAATATAATTAAAGACCAACAAATAGCTGCCATCAAAATAGATGGAATAACTTTGTTCACAGAAAAAAAATTCTCAAGAGTAATTAATAAATATCCAAAGATAAAAATTAAAATTACCATTGATTTTTATATTGCTCTATTTTATTTATTATTTAACTCCATTTTGAATAAAATGAATGTTTTCCGAGTGTATTTTCAATACGCAATAATTGATTATATTTTGAAGTTCGTTCAGAACGACACAAAGAACCTGTTTTTATTTGTTCTATATTAAACGCAACAGCAAGATCCGCTATAAAAGAATCTTCAGTCTCTCCAGAACGATGAGATATAATATTTTTATACTTATTCTTTTTTGCTACATGAATTGTTTCAATTGTTTCCGTTAATGTTCCTACTTGATTTACTTTAATTAAAATAGAATTTGCTACTTTTTTTTCTATCCCTTCAAGTAACTTCGTTACCTGTGTAACGAAAAGATCATCTCCAACTAATTGAACTTTATCTCCTATTTCGTGAGTTAATAATTTCCATCCTTCCCAATCATTTTCATCCATACCATCTTCAATAGATATAATTGGATATTTTTTTACTAAATAAGATAAGTAATGAATATGTTCTTCTCTTGATTTTATCGAATTTTTTGTTTTTTTTTCTGATCTTTCGAATTTAGAATAATCATATTCGTTATTTTTATAAAATTCAGAAGCCGCACAATCTATGGCTATTGCTACTTGATCATAAGGTTCATAATTTGCCATATGTATAGCTTCTAATATATGATCTAAAGCATCTTCAACTCCATGAAAATTAGGAGCAAAACCACCTTCATCCCCTACATTTGTAGAAAAACCTTTTTTGGTTAAAAGATTTTTTAGTTTATAAAACACTTTATGTCCCATTTGAAGAGCTTCTATAAAAGTATTTGCTTTAACAGGAACTATCATAAACTCCTGAAAAACTAAAGAAGAAGCATTAGAATGTTTTCCCCCATTTACAATATTTATCAAAGGAATAGGAAGTGAATAAGTATAAATACCTCCTATATATTTATAAAGAGGAATATTTAATTCGTTAGATGCTGCTTTTGCAGTTGCTAGAGATATAGCTAAAATAGCATTTGCTCCTAATCTTTTTTTATTTTCTGTTCCATCTAATTCTAACATTAATTTATCAATATAAATTTGATCTAAAACAGATTTTCCCATTAATTCAGGAGCAATAATGTCATTTACATTTTGAACCGCTTTTAAAACTCCTTTTCCAAAAAAAATATTTTCTTTATTGTCACGTAATTCAAAAGCTTCATTTTCCCCTTTTGATACTCCAGATGGAATAGAAGCACGTCCTAGTATATTCTTTTCTGTTATTACATCTACTTCTACAGTAGGGTTTCCTCTAGAATCTAATATTTGTCTAGCTTGAATATGTTTAATTTTACTCATTATTCACTTTTTTTATTTTTTTTCTGCTACGTCTTACAGATCTAATTTTCTTTTTATAAGTATAAATTTTATTAAAATCCACTAGTTCTATAAGAGAATGAGTGGATTGATCTCCTAAACGATATCCAGTTTTTATTATTCTAGTATATCCACCAGGACGTTCACGGACTTTTTCAAAAAGTTCATTAAATAATTCTGAAACGGCTATTTTATCTCTTAAATACGAAAAAATATTTCTTTTCGAATGAGTTGTATTAACTTTTGATTTTGTGATAATTGGTTCTACATATTTTCTTAATGCTTTAGCCTTAGCTAGAGTAGTGAAAATCCTTTTATTTTTTATAAGAGAAGAAGCCATATTAGAAAGAAGAGATTTACGATGTCCATATTTTCTTCCTAAATGATTATTCTTATTTCTATGATTCATTAGTAATTTTATCTATAATTCTTTATAATTTCAATTGAAATTCTTCTATATTCATTCCAAAATACAAGCCTTTTTCCTTCATTTTACTTTCTAATTCATCTAATGATTTTTTTCCAAAATTTCTCATTTTCAACATAGTATTCCTACTACAACTTACTAAATCTGCTATGGTAGTTATAGAAGCTGATTTTAAACAATTTTTAGTACGAACAGATAAATCCATCTCACTTAACTTAGATTTTAATAATGTTCGCATTCGCATAAATTCTTCATCATATTTTTTATCTTTATTAATTTCTTCTTGTTTTTTTTCACCTATTTTCTCATAAGAAAAAATAGAAAAATATTGAATCAATATTTTTGAAGCTTCCATTAAAGCTAATTTTGGACAAATAGAGCCATCTGTTTTAATTTCCAATGAAAGATTTTCAAAATCAGTTTTTTGCCCTACACGACAGTTTTGTATTGTGTATTTCACATTTTTAATAGGAGTATAAATAGAATCTATAGGAATAGTTTCAATTGAAACATCATCACTTTTTTTATTTTCTTCTGCAGTAACATAACCTCTTCCTTCTTCAATAGTAAAACTTATTTCTAAAGGAATTAATTCATCTTTATTACAAATAATTAAATCATCATTTAAAATCTGAAATCCAGAAATAAAATTATTTAAAATTTTTCCTGTAACTTGTTTTCCATGATTTATATAAGCATTCACTGTTTCTTTATAAGTTCCTGATGTTTTTTGCTTAAAACGGATTTTTTTAAAATTTAAAACTATTTCAGTTACATCTTCAACTACTCCTTCTATAGTAGAAAATTCATATTTAACACCTTTAATTCTAATAGAAGTAACTGCAAATCCTCTTAAAGAACCTAATAAAACTCTTCTTAACGCATTTCCCAATGTAATTCCATATCCAGGTTCTAAAGGTTTTAAATGAAAAATTCCTTTATATTCCGAAAACTCGGATATCGCAATTCTATCGGGTTTTACAAAATCTATAATAGCCATACAATTGATTTACTACTATTTTTTTTATTTTGAATATAATTCAACAATTAATTGCTCTTTAATATTTTCAGGTATTTGTATCCTTTTTGGGATTGTTCTAAATATACCAAACATATTTTCTTCATCCAAAATCAACCATTCCACCAATGGTCCTGTTTTTTCATGTATAGAATTTAATATTACAGGATGTTTTTTAGATTTTTCTTTTATTTCTATTTTATCTCCTGGTTTTAATCTGAAAGATGGAATATTAACCACTTTATGATTAACGATAATATGTCTATGAGAAATAATTTGACGAGCAGAAGACCGAGATGGGGCAAATTTTAATCTAAAAACTATATTGTCTAAACGACTTTCACATGCTTGTAATAACAATTCTCCAGTTATCCCTTTTTTTCTTGCCGCTTCAAAAAATAAACTTTCAAATTGTCGTTCCAATATCCCATAAGTATATCTTGCTTTTTGTTTTTCAATTAATTGAATAAAATATTCTGAACGTTTTCCTCTACGACGACTACTTCCATGTTGACCAGAAGGATATTTTCTTCTTTCAAAATACTTATCCTCTCCATAAATACATTCTCCAAATCTTCTAGAAATTTTGGTTTTAGGTCCTATATATTTTGCCATAATTTTTTTATCTTATACTCTCCTTCTTTTAGGAGGACGACAACCATTATGCGGTAATGGAGTAATATCTTTGATAATTGTAACTATAATCCCAGAATTACTCAATGCTCGTATAGCCGCATCTCTTCCTGCTCCAGGACCTTTAACTTTGACTTCCACTTTTTTGATTCCAGCATTTAATCCTTCTTTTGCCACATTTTCTGCTACTATTTGAGCCGCGTATGGAGTATTTTTTTTTGATCCTTTAAAATTCATCTTTCCAGCAGAAGACCATGCAATTACATCACCTTTTTTATTTGTTAAGGTTATAATAATGTTATTAAAAGTAGCTTGAATATGAGCTTCCCCTACAGGATCTACTACTACTGTTCTTTTTTTCCCTGATGATGATTTTACCATATCTATTTTGTGACTTTCTTCTTATTCGCTACAGTTTTTTTTCTTCCTTTTCTAGTTCTACAATTATTTTTTGTTTTTTGACCTCTTAATGGTAAACCTTTTCTATGTCTAGTGCCAATATAACAACCTATATCCATCAATCGTTTGATATGAAATTGTATTTCAGATCTTAATTCTCCTTCAATTTTTATATGATCAGATATATACTTTCTAATTTTACTAATCTCATCATCAGACCAATTTTCTACTTTTTTATTCTCATTTATTCCAATAAAATGGAGAATTTTTTTAGATAAACTTTTTCCTATTCCATATAAATAAGTAAGACCAATAATTCCTCTTTTAGATCTTGGAAGGTCTACACCTGAAATTCTTACAGACATAAAGATCTAACCTTGTTTTTGTTTAAATCTAGGATTTTTTTTATTAATAATACGTAGACGTCTTTTTCTACGAACAATTTTACAATTTTCAGTTCTTTTTTTTAAAGATGCTCTTATTTTCATAACATGATTAAATTTTACTTAATATCTATAAGTTATTCTTCCTCTTTCTAAATCATAGGAAGACATTTCTAATCTCACTTTATCTCCTGGTAATATTTTTATGTAATGCATTCTCATCTTTCCTGAGATATGAGCTTTAACTATACATCCATTTTCTAATTCAACACGAAACATTGCATTTGGAGATGATTCAATAATGGTACCATCAACTTCAATATGCTTTTGTTTAGCCATATAATATATAATATAATTTGTATATATTTATAAAATAAATAATATACATAATATACACAAAAAATTATTATTTTATTTGATATATCTATTACTACGATATTTCATCATCATTAATCCATCATAATGATAATTTAATAGATGTATATTAACTTGTTGCGAAATATCTAAAATTACTCCTACTACAATTAATAATGAAGTCCCTCCATAAAATAATGCAAAATTTTGGGTAAATCCCATACGAAAAACCATAGATGGAAGTATAGCAATTATTCCCAATAAAACAGCTCCAGGTAATGTTATTTTTGATAAAATATAATCTATATATTCAGCGGTTTCTTTTCCAGGTTTAATTCTAGGTATATGCCCTCCATTTCTTTTTAAATCATCAGCCATTTGATTCACTGGAATTGCAATAGCTGTATAAAAAAAAGTAAAAATTATAACTAATATAAAAATAGTTAAATTATACCATAATCCATAAATATCTTGAAAAAGATGAAAGAAATTTTTAATCTTAATGTTTTTTATATAATCAGAAAAAGTTAATGGAAATAACATAATAGCTTGAGAAAATATGATAGGCATTACTCCAGCTGCTGTCATTTTGAGTGGAATATACTGATGTTTTTGATGAATTAATTGAGAATCCAATCCTAAAGATTTGTAATGAGAAACGTATTGTACTGGAATTTTCCTAACAGCTTGAATAATGATAACAGAAAATAAAATAACTAATAACCAGAATAAAAACTCAAGAAATAAAACGATTAACCCTCCATTACCTATTTCTAATTTACTAAAAATTTCTTTGTTAATAGCATCTGGGAAACGTGCAATTATTCCAGACATAATAATTAGAGAAATTCCATTACCTATTCCTTTATCCGTTATTTTATCTCCCAACCACATGGTAAATAAAGTTCCTGAAGTTAAAATTATTATTCCTATAATCCAAAACATACTTTTTCCATAAAAAGTATTTAAATCAATTAAATAGGCAGTTTTGGAAGAATAAAAAGGAATAAATTGATGAGTTAAAGAAATAAGATATACAGGAGCTTGAATCAAGCATATTCCTACAGTTAACCATCTAGTGATAAAACTAATTTGTTTTCTCCCACTTTCTCCATCTCTTTGCAATCTTTGTAAATAAGGAATAATTATGCACATCAATTGTATTATAATAGAAGCGGATATATAAGGCATAATCCCCAAAGCCAGAATAGATGCACGATTAAAAGCTCCTCCTGTAAAAGAGGATAAAATTTGCATTAATCCCTTAGAACCTGAATTTAATTTTTCTAAAAAATCGCTAATACCTAAAGGATTAATGCCTGGAAGAGGAATATAAGCACCAAAACGATATACTAATAATAAACCTAAAGTAATTATTATTTTTTTCCGCAATTCTTTTACATTCCAAATATTATAAAAAGATGTTATAAAATTATCCATAATATTTTTTCATATGAATATAGCTTCTCCACCTGCTTTTTTTATAGAAAGTAAAGCTTTTTTACTAAATTGATAGGCATGTATCTTCAATGGAAGAAGAAGTTCTCCTCTTCCTAAAATTTTTATGAAATCGTTTTTTTTAGCTAAATTATTTTTTATAAAAAATTCTTTATTAAGAATATTTTTTTCTTTTTCCTGTTTTTTATTAATACGATTTTGAATCGTATCTAAATTAATCCCAATAATTTTTTTATCCTTACTCCTTCTAATAAATCCAAATTTAGGTATTCTTCTTTGAAGAGGCATTTGTCCTCCTTCAAATCCTTTTTTTTTAGAAAAACCAGATCGAGACTTTGCTCCTTTATGTCCTCTTCCACAAGTTCCTCCCTTTCCTGAACCTTGTCCTCTTCCCAATCTTAATTTTTTTTTTTAGATCCATTGTTTGGATGTAAATAACTAATATTTAAATAATTTTTATCCATCGTATACTTTTTTTGTAGTAATTCCTCTCTGTTTTGCTATAATATGAACATCTCTCATATTGCTTAATGCTTTTATCGTTGCTTTTATGACATTATGATGATTAGAGGATCCTTTAGATTTAGATAAAACATTTCTCAATCCTGCAGCTTCAAGAACTGCTCTTAGAGGGCCTCCTGCAATAATTCCTGTTCCGTCAGAAGCTGGTTTAATAAGAATATGAGCTCCTCCATATTTAGCCTCTTGTTCATGAGGTATAGTTCCATTGGAGACACATACTTTACAAAGATTTCTTTTTGCTTGTTCTCCGGCTTTATGAATAGCATCAGGAGCTTCTTTAGATTTTCCGAAACCATAACCTACTATCCCATTTTCATTTCCTTTAATAACAATAGCGCTAAAACTGAAATATCTCCTTCCTTTAGTAACTTTGCACACTCTTGTTACTCCAACTAATTTTTCTTTTAACTCTAATCCTGTATGTTTTATTTTCCTTTCAGACATATCAGACATATTTTTTAAAATTCTAATCCTATTTCTCTAATCCCCTCAGATAAAGATTTAATTCTTCCATGATACAAATATTTTCCTTTATCAAATACTAATTTTTTTATTTTCAATTTTTTTGCTCTATTTCCTAACAATTTACCAACTTCATAAGCTAATTCTGTTTTGTTTTTTTTATATTTATAGAATTCTTTTTCTGTTGAAGAAGATGAAACCAAAGTTTTTCCGGATAAATCATCTATTATTTGTGCATATATTTCTTTATTACTTCTGAAAACGGAAACTCTAGGCCTATTAGAATCTCCAAAAATTTTTTTAAATTTTTTATTTTTCATTATCGTAAAATTATTTAAGCGGATTTTCCTGCTTTTCTTCTAACTTTTTCACCAAAATATCTTATTCCTTTTCCTTTATAAGGTTCCGGAACTCTGAAAGATCTAATTTTTGCAGCAATTATTCCTAATAATTGTTTATCATGAGATTTTAAAATAATAACAGGATTTTTACCTTTTTCAGATTGTATTTCTATATTAATCTCTTTAGGAAGTTGCATCATAATATTATGAGAAAAACCTAAATTTAAATCTAAAATGTCTCCACTATAAGAAACCCTATATCCAACTCCTATTAACTCCAATCTTTTTTGAAATCCTTTTGAAACTCCTATAATCATATTTTTGATTAAAATATGATATAACCCATGTAAAGATTTAGACTTTTTATCTTCTTGATTTCTAATAATTAATAATTTATTTTGATTCAAATCAAATTGAAATCCTTTTGGAATTTTTTCACTTAAATTTCCTAAAGACCCTTTTACTAATATTTCATTACTAATAATTTGTACACTTACATCTTTAGGAATGAAAATAGGTTTTTTCCCAATTCTAGACATTTCTTAATTATTTTATCAAAATACATAACATAATATTTCTCCTCCTACTTTTTTCTTTCTTGCCTGTTTATCCGTAAGAATTCCACTAGAAGTAGAAATTATAGCAATACCTAATCCATTTAATACTCTGGGTATATTTTTATATTTACAATATTTTCTTAATCCTGGCTTACTGATTCTAATAATTTTTTGGATAACAGATATTTTTTTTTTATAATACTTTAAAGCTATTTTAATTATTTTTTTATTTTTTTCTATTCTATAATCTAAAATATATCCACCTTCTAATAAAACACAAACAATTTCTTTTCTTATTTTAGAATATGGAGCTTCGATAAGCTTATGTTTCGCTAAACTAGCATTTCGAATTCTAGTTAAAAAGTCCGCAATTACATCCATATATAAATTTTTCGCTACCAACTTGCTTTTTTTACTCCAGGAATAAGTCCTTGAGAAACTAAATTCCTAAAAACAATACGAGATATTCCAAATTTACGCATATATCCTCTACACCGACCAGTAATAGAACATCTATTTCTTAAACGAACAGGAGAAGCATCTCTTGGTAATTTTTGTAATAATTCATAATTTCCAGCTTTTTTTAAGGCTTTTCTTTTACTTGCATATTTTAAAACCATTTTTTCTCTTTTTCTTTGTCTAGCTTTAACAGATTCTTTAGCCATTTTTATTTTTTTTAAAAGGTATTCCAAATAAAGATAAAAGACTTTTAGCTTCCTCATTTTTTTTTGCAGAAGTTACGAATGTAATATTCATTCCCATATTTTTTTTAATTTTATCAATATTTATTTCAGGATAAATTACTTGTTCTATAATTCCCATATTATAATTTCCATGATTATCAAAACTACTTTCTTTCACACCATTGAAATCTCTTACCCTAGGTAAAGAAACAACAATAAGTCTTTCTAAAAATTCGTACATTTTTATTCTTCTTAATGTTACTTTTACTCCTATAGGCATTCCTTTTCTAAGTTTAAATCCGGATTCATCATGTTTAGAATAACAAAAAATGGCTTTTTGTCCCGTTATATCTGTTATTTCATTCATAGAATAATCTATGATTTTTTTATCTAAAATAGATGAACCAACTCCTTGATGAACTACTATTTTTTTTAACTTGGGTACTTCCATAACAGAACTATATCTAAATTTTTTCATCAAATCAGGAACTATTTTTTCTTTATAAAGTTTTTGTAATTTAGCTTGATAACTCATTTTCATTTTTATTCAATTTTTTTCAAATTAGATAAATGTATGGGAGCTTCTTTTTCTACAATTCCACCTTTAGGTTGTTTTGGAGTAGGTTTAGTATGTCTTTTAATCATATTTATTCCACGTATAATAGCTTTATTTTTTTTATAAAAAACTTTTACAATTATCCCTTCACTTCCTTTATGATTCCCTGATAAAACAAATACTTTATCTTCTTTTTTTATTTTTTTCATAAAAATATTTCTTACAAAACTTCTTGTGCTAAAGAAATAATTTTCATATATTCCTTTTCTCTAAGCTCTCTTGCTACTGGACCAAAAACTCTTGTTCCCATTATTTCTCCAGAGGCATTAATTAATACGCAAGCATTATCATCAAAACTTATGTAAGATCCATCTTTTCTTCTGGTTCTATTTTTTGTTCTAATTACTATAGCTTTACAAACTTGTCCCTTCTTAACAGTACTTCCTCCAGAAATAGCTATTTTCACAGTAACTACTACTGTATCCCCCAACGAAGCATATCTTTTTTTAGTACCTCCCAAAACTCTAATAATTAAAACTTCTTTAGCTCCTGTGTTATCCGATACTTTACACCTAGATTCTTGTTGTAACATAATCAATATCAATTAGATTTTTCCAATATATTGACTAATCTCCAACATTTTCTTTTACTCACTGGACGTATTTCCATAATACTTACTTTATCTCCATTTTTAGATATATTTTTTTCATCATGAACCATGTATTTTTTATTTTTTGTAATACTTTTTCCATAATATTTATGTTTCACTTTTTTGACTTCATATACAACAATAGTTTTATCCATCTTATCACTGATAACTATTCCTTGTCTTTGTTTTCGAATATTTCGAATTTTTTTATCAGATTTATATTCTTTTTTTATCATTTATTTTTTTGTTATATTGAGTCTTCAATCTGGCAATATTTTTTCTAATTAATCTAATTTCCATAGGATTTTTGAGCATTTTAATATGATGATTAAATTTCATATTCTGGTAATTTTTTTGATTCTGATCAATTTTCTTTATCAAATCGTAATTTGATAAATTTTTTCCATCTAAATTTAGACTATTCATAATTTTATTTCATTCGAAAAAATAAATTTCATTTTTATAGGGAGTTTTTGAGCGGCTAACCTTAATGCTTCTTTAGCTATATTCATATCAACTCCGTCTATTTCGAATAATATTCTTCCAGGTTTCACAACAGATACCCAAAATTCAACAGGACCTTTTCCTTTTCCCATACGTACTTCTTGTGGTTTTTTTGTAGCAGGTTTGTCCGGAAAGATATTAATCCATAATTTTCCTTCTCTTTTCATATATCTCGTAGCAGCAATTCTTGCCGCTTCCAATTGTCTAGAAGTTATCCAGGCTCCTTCCAAAGCTTTAATTCCATATAACCCTCTAGAAAGAAGAATTCCTTTTTTAGCTTTACCACGAATTCTTCCTTTTTGTTTCTTTTTATATTTTGTTCTTTTTGGTTGTAACATATAATATATATACGGATTTCATTTATTTTTTTTTCTATTAAAATGATAGGGTTTATGACTTCTTTGTTTTTTTTGAATTCCTAACAATGGGGATAATTCTCTTCTCCCGTATATTTCTCCTTTCATTATCCACACTTTAACTCCTATACTTCCATAAACAGTGTGAGCAACTGCCATATGATAATCTACATCAGCACGAAAAGTTCCAAGAGAAATTCTTCCTTCTTTATAAGTTTCACATCTTGCCATTTCTGATCCATTAAGTCTTCCAGAAATTTGAACTCTTATTCCTTGAGCATTCATTCTCATACCAGAAAGAATGGATAACTTAATTGCTTTTTTATAAGAAATACGATTTTCTAGTTGTCTTACCAAACTTTTGGCAACTAATGGAGCATCTAATTCAGGCCTTTTAACTTCAGAAATATTGATTTGAACTTCTTTTTTAGTAAGTTTTTTTAGTTCTTTTCTTACTGTATCTACTTCATCCCCCCTCTTTCCTATAACAAGAGCAGGTCTTGATGTTCTAATTGTAATTGTAATGAATTTTAAAGTTCTTTCTATAAAAATACGAGAAACTATTCCTTTCGGAAGTCTTGCTTCTATATATCTTCTTACTTTGAAATCTTCTTTTATTCTATCCTTATAATTATTACACCAACTAGACTGCCATCCTGTTATAATACCAAGACGATTAACAATTGGATTTGTTTTTTGTCCCATAAAAATTATGTTTCTTTTTTCTTATCTAAAAAAACTGTAATATTACTTGATCTTTTTCTGATTCTATGTCCTTTTCCTTGAGGAACAGGGCGTAATCTCTTTAATGTTTTTCCTTGATTAACTCTAATTTCTTTTATATATAAAAATTCTTTTTTTTCGGAATAAAACTGATTGTGTTTGTTTTTCCAATTAGACAGTAAAGAGAGAAGTAATTTCTTGAAAAAAAAAGAAACTCTTTTTTTACTACTATAATTTAATAAATCTAAAGCTCTATATATTTCCTGATTTCGAATTAAATTTGCAATCAATCTCATTTTTCTAGGAGAATTTCTCACACCATTCAAAGAAGCTGAAACTACACTAGTTTCCTGTTTCATATTTTACTAATTTTTAATTTTCAACTTACTTTTAGATCCAGCGTGTCCTTTAAAAGTTCGAGTAGGAGCAAACTCTCCGAGTTTATGTCCAATCATATTTTCCGTTATATATACATTAATAAATTGTTTTCCATTATGAACTGCAAAAGTTTGCCCTACAAAATCAGGTAAAATCGTGGTAGGTCTAGACCAAGTTTTAATTACAACTTTTTTATCTGATTTAAGATTATTCAAAACTTTCTTGTATAATTGTTGAGAAACATATGGTCCTTTCTTCAAAGATCTTGACATAATTATAAAATTTTATTTTTTTCTTCTTTGTAAAATATATCTGTCAGAATATCGTTTTTTAGAACGAGTTCTAAATCCTTTGGCAGGTTTTCCTTTTCTATTTCTAGGTATCCCTCCTGAAGCTTTCCCTTCTCCACCTCCCATTGGATGATCTACAGGATTCATAGCAACTCCTCGTGTTCTAGGTCTTTTTCCTATATGCCTTTTTTTTCCAGCTTTTCCATATGTTTCTAATTGATGATCAGGATTAGAAACAATTCCAATTGTTGCCATACAAGTGGTCATTATTATTCTAACTTCTCCAGAAGGAAATTTAATTGTTGCATATTTATCGTCTCTTGCAAATAATTGCGCAAAAGATCCTGCACTTCTTGCAATTTTAGCTCCCTGTCCTGGTTTAAGCTCTATACAGGATATATTAGTCCCTAAAGGGATATCACTTAAAAAAGTAGAGTTTCCTATACTGAAAGGAATATTTTTACCAGAAATAACTTTTTGTCCTACTTTAAATCCTTCCATTGTTACAATATATCTTTTTTCTCCATCTTCATAATGGAGTAAAGAAATAAAAGAAGACCGATTCGGATCATATTCTATAGATTTTACAACAGCAGAAATACCAAATTTTCTTCTTTTAAAATCTATTATTCGATATTTTTTTTTATGACCACCTCCAAAATAACGCATGGTCATCCGTCCTACATTATTCCTTCCTCCAGATTTACTTTTTCCTTTTACCAAAGTTTTTTCAGACTTACAATTTGTAAGTCCATCAAAACAATTTACAATCCTAAAACGTTGACCTGGTGTTGTAGGTTTTAATTTTTTGACTGACATTAGATTTCTTTTTTATTTAAAAAATCAATTTTTTGATTTTCAAAAAATTGAACAGTCGCTTTTTTTAGCTTATTAGTTCTTCCATAAAGAAATCCTTTTTTAGTATATTTGGATTTATTTTTTCTAGGGTTTATCATCGTCCTTATATTTTTTACCGAAAACCCAAATAATTTTTTTATCTCTTTTTTAATTTGAGTTTTATTACAATTTATGTCTACAGAAAAAGTATAAAAACTATATTTCTCTCCTTTATAAGATTTATCTGTGATAAAAGGTTTTATTAAAATTATACGATCCATAAATATTGTATTTAATATTTATATATATATTATCATATATATATAGATAACAATTGATAAATTTTCTTTATAGAGTTTTCAGAAAGAATAATATATGAAAAATTTATCAGTGAGAAACAATCTAATTCACTTACACTTAATAATTTAAAATTATTCAAATTTCTAGAAGATAAATATAAGTTTTTATTCATATCTCCAATTATCATTAATGATTTCTTATTTGTTAATTGTAAGGATTTTAATAAATTTAAAAAGAATTTAGTTTTTGGAGTATTTAATTTTAAATCTTCTATAATCATAATTTTGTTCTGCACCAATTTTTGTTCTATAATAGATTTTTTTACTATATTCCTAGTACGTTTGTTTAATTTTATTATATATTTTCTTGGTTTAGGCCCAAAAACCCTTCCTCCACCTCTAAAAATAGGATTTTTTATATCACCTTTTCTAGAACCTCCAGTTCCTTTTTGTCTGTGTAATTTTTTAGTGCTTCCAGATAATTCTCCTCTTTCTTTAGATTTATGTGTACCTTGACGTTGAGCTAATAAATATCTTTTTATTTCTAAATATATAGAATGACGATAAGATTTTTTAAAAAAAATATCATCACGAAACTCTATTTTTTTATCAGTATAATTACCTTTTGTATCTAAAACTTTTAGTTCCATTCTTTTTTTTGAATCATTAAATATGAATTTTTATTTCCTGGGACTGAGCCTTTTAAAATAATGATATTATGATCTAGATTTATTTTTAATATTTTTAAATTTTTAATAGTTACACTTTTTTTTCCCATTTTTCCGGCCATTTTTTTTCCTTTAAAAACACGTGATGGATCAGATCCAGCTCCTATTGATCCTGGAGCTCTTAAACGATTGTGTTGACCATGAGTACTTTCTCCTACTCCTGAAAAATTATGTCTTTTAATTACACCTTGAAACCCTTTTCCTTTAGAAATCCCTTTTACATTTACTAACTCTCCTTCTTTAAAAAGATCGATAGTTATCAAACTACCTAAAATAAAGTCGGATACTTTGTTTGTTTTAAATTCCAATAATTTTTTTTTTGGAGATAATCCCGCTTTTTTAAAATGATTCAATAAAGATTTATTAGTCTTTTTTATTTTCTGATCATCTATCCCCAATTGAAGAGAAGAATAACCGTCTTTTTCTATTGTTTTTATCTGAACAATATAACATGGTCCCACTTGCATAATCGTACATGGAACATTTTCTCCATTTCTCAAAAATATACTAGTCATTCCTATATTTTTTCCTATTAATCCAACCATATTTTACACTTTTATTTCTGCTTCCACTCCACTGGGTAATTCCAATTTCATTAATGCATCTACTGTTTTAGATGAAGCATTATGAATTTGTAAAAGTCTTTTATGAGTAGGAAGAAAAAATTGTTCTCTTGATTTTTTATTTACATGAGGAGAACGTAATACTGTAAATATTTTTTTTTCAGTAGGCAAAGGAACTGGTCCATTCAATACTACTCCTGTAGGGAGTACAGAATTTACAATTCTTTCGGCCGATTTATCTAATAAATTATAATCATAAGACTTTAATTTAATTTTTATATCATGACCCATAGTGTATCAATTTTTTTCTACTATTATTTTTATTTTTTATTTCCCATAATTATATTATCTATTACATTTTCAGGAACTGTGTCATAATGAGAAAATTCCATAACAGAAGTTCCTCTACCGGAAGAAAGAGTTCGTAATACCGTTACATATCCAAACATTTCTGATAAAGGAACTAAAGCTTGAATTACTTTTATATTATTTTTACTATTCATATTTTGTACAATTCCTCTTCTACGATTTAAATCCCCTATTATATCTCCCATATTTTCTTCTGGAATTAAAACTTCCAATTTCATTATTGGTTCTAATAAAACCGGTTTAGCTTTTTTAGCCGCTTTTCTAAAACCTAATTTACCTGCTAATTCAAAAGATAGTTGATCAGAATCAACAGAATGATAAGATCCATCTAAAACGGTAACCTTAGCACTATCTATTTCATATCCAGATAAAGGACCATTTTTCATCATTTCTTTAAATCCTTTTTTTATAGAAGGAACGTATTCTTTTGGAATATTTCCTCCTTTTATTTTATTAATGAAAACTAAACCAGATTCACCTATACTTCCAGGTTCTAATCTGAACAAGATATCCGCATATTTTCCTCTACCTCCTGTTTGTTTTTTATAAATTTCTCTATGTTCTACTAGATCTGTTAGGGCTTCTTTATATTCTACTTTAGGTCTTCCCTGATTCACTTCAACTTTAAATTCTCGTTTCATTCTATCCACAATTATTTCTAAATGAAGTTCTCCCATACCGGAAATAATAGTTTGACCTGTATAATTATCCGTTCTTACTTGAAAAGTAGGATCTTCTTCCATTAATTTTGATAAAGCTAAACTCATTTTATCTATATCCGATTTGTATTTAGGCTCAATAGCCAATCCAATGACCGGTTCAGGAAACAATATTTTTTCTAATAAAATAGGATATTTTTCATCACATAAAGTATCACCTGTTTTAATATCTTTAAACCCCACTACAGCTGCTATATCTCCAGCTCCAATTTGGTCTACTGGATTTTGTTTATTTGCATGCATTTGATATATTCTAGAAATACGTTCTTTATTTCCTGATCTAGCATTAAAACTATAAGAACCGGATTCTATTTTTCCAGAATAAACTCTGAAAAAAGCTAATCTTCCAACAAAAGGATCACTTGCAATTTTAAAAGCTAAAGCAGAAAAAGGTTCATCTTCACTAGGTTTTCTTTTTTCTGTTTTTTTATTAATAGGATTGACCCCCACTATGTCCTTAACTTCCAAAGGAGAAGGTAAATATCTACATATAGCATCCAATATAGCTTGAACTCCTTTATTTTTAAAAGAAGATCCACATAAAATAGGAATAACTTTCATTTTAATAGTATTTTTTCGTAAAGAAAAAATAATATCCTCTTGTGAGATAGAAGAATAATTTCCGTACAAAAATTTTTCCATTATTACATCATCATATTCACATAATGTTTCAAGAAGTTGATTTTTATAATCATAAACTATATTTTTCATATTCTCTGGAATAGGAATTTTCTGATATGTCATTCCATAATTTTTTTCATCCCATATAATAGCCTGATTTAATATCAAATCTATAACCCCTTTAAAATTATCTCCAATGCCAATAGGTATTTGTAAAGGAACTGAATTTGCTCCTAATATTTTTCGTATTTGAGAACAAACATTAGAAAAATCAGCCCCTTGACGGTCCATTTTATTAACAAAAGCTATTCTAGGGATCTCATATTTATCTGCTTGTCTCCATACAGTTTCAGATTGAGGTTCAACTCCATCTACTGCACTAAATAAAACAACCATTCCATCTAAAACCCTCATAGATCTTTCTACTTCTACAGTGAAATCCACGTGTCCTGGAGTGTCTATAATATTAATTTGATATTTTTTTTTATTATATCTCCATTCACAACATGTAGCTGCAGAAGTTATAGTTATTCCTCGTTCTTGCTCTTGTTGCATCCAATCCATAGTAGCCGCACCATCATGAACTTCTCCTATTTTGTGATTAATCCCTGTGTAAAATAAAATTCTTTCTGTGGTAGTAGTTTTTCCTGCATCAATATGTGCTGCAATTCCTATATTTCTTGTATATTTTAAATCTTTTGCCATAAATAACTAAAATCTAAAATGCGAGAAAGCTTTATTAGCTTCGGCCATTTTATGAATATTTTCTTTTCTTTTTACAGCTTCACCTTGTTCCTGAAAAGCATCCCATATTTCATATGCTAATTTGTTCGCCATTGTTTTTTCATTTCTAATAAAAGCACAAGATATTAACAATTTCATTGCTTTTGTTATTTTGCTATTAGAAGAAATAGGAACAGGAACTTGAATATTGGATCCTCCCATACGACGACTTCTAACTTCTACATGAGGCATTACATTTTTTAATCCTTCTTTCCATATTTCTAATGCAGATTTTTCTTCTTTTTTTTTGATAATCTCTATTTTTTCCATAGCATTATAAAATATGTTATAAGCTATATTTTTTTTACCATTTTTCATTATATGATTAACAAAACGTGTTACTAGAGGATCATGAAATTTAGGATCGGGAAAATATACTTTTTCTTTTCTTTTAACTTTTCTCATTAATAGTTTAATCTTTTTTAGCTATTTTAGCACCATATTTACTTCTACTTTTTTTTCTTCCATTCACTCCGGCAGTATCTCTAGCACCCCGTACTATTTTGTATTTTACACCTGGTAAATCTTTTACTCTTCCTCCTTTAACTAATACTATTGAATGTTCTTGAAGATTATGTCCTTCTCCTGTAATATAACTGATTACTTCTCTTCCATTTGTAAAACGAACACGAGCTACTTTTCGCATAGCGGAATTGGGTTTTTTTGGTGTAGTAGTATAAACTCTGGTACAGACTCCTCTTTTTTGAGGACAAAATTCCAAAGCCACAGATTTCCGTTTTTTAGAAACAGAAGTCCGTCCTTTTCTAATTAACTGCTGTATAGTAGGCATATCCTATATTTAAAATGCAAATTATGCTATTTAATAATAAATTACAAAACTTAGTTATCAAAAAAATTAATTAACATTAAAGATTATCAATATAAATTTTATGATTTTGAAAAGATTTTTCTTCTAATGATTTAATATTAAGTTCTTTATAAATATAACGAAAAGTTGAAAGTAAACAAGGACATCCATCTACAATAGCTACATTATGTTCATAATGAGCTGAAATTTTATTATCTAAAGTGGTTATTGTCCATCCATCTTTATGGAAAACAATTTTAGATGATCCCATATTTACCATTGGTTCTATAGAAAGCACTAATCCTTCTTGTAATTTAACTCCTGTTCCTTTTTTTCCAAAATTGGGGATTTTAGGATCTTCATGCATATTTTTTCCTAATCCATGACCTACAAGATCTTTTACTACATTAAAACCGTTTTTTTCAATATAAGATTGGATCGAATAACCTATGTCTCCTATACTATTTCCATATTTACAATTGGATATTCCAATGTAAAGAGATTTTTTAGAACAATTTAAAAATTTTTTTGTTTCACGAGATACTTTTCCAACCTCAAAAGTATAAGCATGTTCTCCATAAAATCCATTCATATAAACTCCACAATCTATAGATAATATATCACCTTCACATAAGGGGTCTTGATTTGGAATTCCATGCACAACTTGATAATTAGGAGAGACACACAAAGTATTTGGAAAATTATATAATCCTAAAAAAGCTGGTTGACCACCATGATCACGAATGAAACTTTCTGCAAGTTTATCTAAATAAAGAGTATTAACTCCTGGTTTGACTTTTTTAGCCAACATTCCTAATGTTTTAGAAGCTAAAAATGCACTTTTTTTGATTAAGATTATTTCTTCAATAGTTTTTAATTGTATCAAAACGTAATTATTTATTAAAATATTTTATAATCATGGAGGTTCCACTCATAATTTTAGGAATAGGTAAATTCATTAATTGTAGAATAGTAGGAGCTATATCAGATAATACTCCTTCTTTTTTTAAAAAAAGATCTTGTTTTTTTATATCTTTATCTAAAAGAATAAAAGGAACTAAAGATGTGGTATGAGCAGTATGAGGAGAGCCATCTGGATTGATCATATAATCTGCATTTCCATGATCCCCTACTATAATAACTGTGTATGAGTTTTTTATAGCTTCTTCAGAACAAGATTTTACACATTTATCAACAAATTCACATGCTTGTATTGTTTCTTTCATTTTACCAGTATGTCCTACCATATCTGGATTCGCAAAATTTAGACAAATAAAATCGGACTGTTTCCTTTTTAATTCAGGAATTATTTTTTTTAGAATATTCTTTGCACTCATTTCGGGTTTTAAATCATAAGTAGGAACTTTAGGAGATTTGCATAAAATTCTGATTTCTTTATTAAAGGGTATTTCTCTTCCTCCTGAGAAAAAAAAAGTTACATGTGGATATTTTTCTGTTTCAGCTATGCGGATTTGTTGTTTTCCTTCTTTCTCTAAAATTTCCCCCAAAGTATCTGATAAATATTCTTTTTTAAAAAGAACATGAATTCCTTTATATTTAGGATTAAAACAAGTCATAGTTATATAATAAAGTAAATTTAGTTTTTTAACCTCTGAAAAAAGAATACTATTTCCCGTAAGAAGCTCTGTAATTTGTCTAGAACGATCAGGACGAAAATTAAAACAGAAAACAACATCTCCATCCTTTATTTTTGATATAGGTACTTCTTTTTCATCGACAATTATTAAAGGAGATAAGAACTCATCTGTTACTCCTTTATGATAGAGTTCTTCTATAGACAAAATGATATTTTTAGTATAGGTTCCTTTTGAATAAACCATTGCATCATATGCTTTTTTAGTTCTATCCCATTTATGATCACGATCCATTGAATAATATCTACCAATAACAGAAGATAATTTTCCAACATATTGTTCAGTGATATTCAAAAGTTTTTTTATATAAAAAATACTCCTCTTTGGAGGAGAGTCCCTACCATCTGTAAAAACATGTATAAAAACATCCTTTATTTTTTTTTTATGAGCTATTTTAAGTAAATAAAAAAGATGATTCATATGTGAATGTACTCCTCCATCAGATAATAATCCAATAAAATGAATTCTTTTTTTAGAAATAGATATTTCATTAAAAAAAACATTGATTTTTTTTATCAAAAAATTGTTTTTTATAGAGGAATTAATTGTCTCTAAACTTTGAGTAACCTTACGTCCAGATCCTAAATTAATATGGCCCACTTCAGAATTTCCCATTTGTCCTTTTGGTAATCCAACATCACATCCTGATGCTTTTAATTTACTATAAGGATGATTTTTATAACAATAATCAATAAATGGAGTAAAAGCTTGTTCTATAGCAGAAGAATAATAATTTTGGGAAGAAGAAAGCCCCCAACCATCCAAAATGATTAATATCAATTTTTTCATTGAATTTTATAGTATTAAATACTTACTCTTTTAAAAATATTTATTTTTAGATTTTGATTATGTTGATTTAAATATTCTTGAACAGTTATTTTACTGTTTTTTATAAATTTTTGATTAAGGAGAGTGTTTTCTTCTACAAATTTATTGATTCGACCTTGAAGTATTTTTTCTTTTATAGAATCAGATTTATTTCTATTTTTTTTTTGAACTTGCTCTTTAATAATTTCAGTTTCTTCATTCATTAATGAATTGGGTATTTCTTTTTTACTAATTGCTATAGGATTCATCGCAGCTATATGCATTGCTATATCCTTCGCTACATATATATTTATTTTAGTAGAAAAACCAACTAATACTCCGATTTTATTTGTATTGTGAGTATAATTCATAATAAATGGAGAATTTATTTTTTCAAAAATTTTTAATTCTAATTTTTCCCCTACAACTCCCATCTTATTTACAATCATTTCCTGTATATTTCCGTGTTCATTATATGAATTACATAAAAAATCGTTTTTATTATCAAATAAAAACGATTTTTTTGCAAGCGCAGATAAAAAATCCAAGAATTCGGAACTTTTGGATAAAAAATCAGTTTCACAACTAATTCCTATAATTGTTCCGATACAATAATTTAAATTAACAGAAGCAATAATCGCCCCTTCTTTCATTTTATATGAAGAACGATTCATTGCTACTTTTTCTCCTTTTTTTCTTAAAAAAAGGATAGCTTTATCAATTTCTCCATGAGAAAGGATTAACGCTTTTTTACAATCCATTATTCCAATCCCTGTTATTTTTCTAAGTTCATTAATTTTTTGTACAGAAATTTTCATAATTTTTTATTTATAAAATTCTTCTCTTCACGTTCACTTCTATTAATAGAAATTCCATGTTGAATTGCCTCTGATACAAATTTCAAAATAATATCTATAGATTTAGAAGAGTCATCATTAGAAGGAATTGGATATTGAACTTCATTAGGATTTGTATTAGTATCTACCATAGCAAAAACAGGTATTTTTAATTTATTAGCTTCAGTTAGAGCAATTTTTTCTTTATTTGGATCCACCAAAAAAATACCACCAGGTATATGATTCATATTTGAAATACTTCCTAAATTTTTATATAATTTTGCGTATAATCGATCAATTAATAATCTCTCCTTTTTAGATAAAGTGTCAAAAGTCCCATTTTTTTTCATTTTTTCTATATTATTCATTTTTTTTACAGACTTACGAATTGTTGTGAAATTTGTAAGCAATCCACCCAACCACCTTTCTGTTATGCAAGGCATATTTATACTTTTCGCATAATAGAAAACTTTTTCTCTAGCTTGAGCTTTGGTCCCCACTAACAATATTTTTTTTCCATTTTTTGCAATTTTTTTTAACCCATCACAAGCTTCCTCTAATTTTAAAATTGTTTTTGATAAATCTATGATATGAATCCCTCCTTTTTTCATAAAAATGAAAGGCCGCATATTAGGATTCCATTTTCGTGCAATATGCCCAAAATGAACACCAGCTTTCAATAAATCCTGAGTATTTATTTTCATTATGTCTTTATAATTTAATTTTCTTCTAACGTTTTGAAAATTGGTACTTTTTTCTAGCTTTTTTTTGACCAAATTTTTTCCTTTCTACTTCTCTAGAATCACGTGTCAATAATCCTTCATATTTTAGTTTACTTCGATTTTTTATATCAAATTGACAAAGAGCACGAGATATTGCGAGCCGAATCGCTTCTGCTTGTCCGTTAAATCCACCTCCAAAAACTTTCACATCGATATCAAACTGACTCAGTTGTTTGATTATCTCAATAGGGTATAGTATTTTTTTATGAAGATATTTTGGAAAATATTGATTTAATTTCTTAGAATTAACAGTTATTAATCCGTTTCCTATTTTTAAATAGATACGTGCAAGAGATCTTTTTCTTCTTCCTATAGTATGTATCATAGTTATCTTTATTTCAATAAAATAGGTTTTTGAGCTTTATGTTTATGTTCAGATTTTGGATAAACATATAAATTTTTCAATATCAATCGGCCTAAACGGTTTTTAGGCAACATTCCTTTAACTGATTTATATATTATATTTCTCGAATCTTTATTTAATAAATTTTGAATGGGAATCATTTTTCTACCACCTGGATATCCGGTATGATAAATATATTTTTTATCCTTCCATTTTTTTCCAGTAAGTTTAATTTTATTAGAATTAATAACGATAACATGATCTCCACAATTTATATGAGAAGAAAAAAAAGGTTTATGTTTTCCCATTATAATACAAGCAATTTTTGTAGATAATCTTCCTAAGATTTGATTGGTTGCATCTATTATGATCCAAGATTTTAATTTTATTATGGAACTTTCTTTAGCAGAAATTGTCTTGAAACTCAAAAAATCCATATTATTTTATTTTATTTCATCAATATAAGAAATTTTAAAAATTTTAATGTTAAATGTTGATAAATGACTTTTTGTCATAAAAATTTTTTTTCATAAAACCTTTTTATTGTCATACCCTCTATTCCCTTTATTTATTAAAGTTTTATTTTCATTATGGCATAATGATTGGAGTGCTATTGAATGAAATTAACATATGAAAAAACGTAATAAAAATGAGTAAAATTATAGGTATAGATTTAGGTACAACAAATTCTTGTGTTTCCGTTATGGAAATCAATGATCCTGTTGTTATCCCTAATTCAGAAGGAAAAAGAACTACTCCATCTATAGTCGCTTTTGTAGAAGGAGGAGAAAGAAAAATAGGAGATCCCGCTAAAAGACAAGCGGTAACTAATCCGCAAAAAACTATTTTTTCAATCAAAAGATTTATGGGAAGAATGTACTCAGAAGTCACTGAGGAACTTAAACATATACCTTATAAAATAATAAAAGGAGGGAACAATACTCCTCGTGTTGATATAGAAAAAAGATTATATGCTCCACAGGAAATATCTGCAATGATTTTACAAAAAATGAAAAAAACAGCTGAAGATTATCTAGGAGAAGAAGTTAACAGAGCCGTAATTACGGTACCTGCTTATTTTAACGATGCACAAAGACAAGCAACTAAAGAAGCTGGAGAAATAGCAGGATTAAAAGTAGAAAGAATTATAAATGAGCCTACTGCTGCTGCTTTGGCTTATGGTTTAGACAAAAGCAATCAAAATAAAAAAATTGTTGTATATGATTTAGGAGGTGGCACTTTTGATGTTTCTATCCTAGAATTAGGAGATGGAGTTTTTGAAGTTTTATCTACTAATGGGGATACTCATTTAGGTGGAGATGATTTTGATCAAGTTATCATTAATTATTTAGCAAATGAATTCAAATCAAAAGAAGGATTAGATCTAAGAAAGGATCCTATGGCTTTACAACGTCTGAAAGAAGCATCTGAAAAAGCTAAAATTGAGTTATCTTCTTCAAATCAAACCGAAATAAATCTTCCGTATATTACGGCAACAGAATCAGGACCTAAACATTTAGTTTTAACCTTAATTCGTTCAAAATTTGAACAATTATCAGAAAAATTAATACAAAGGTCCATTGACCCTTGTTCTAAAGCATTGAAAGATGCAAATTTAACAACTAAAGATATAGATGAAGTAATTTTAGTAGGAGGATCTACTCGTATGCCAAAAGTACAAGAAGAAGTGGAAAAATTTTTTGATAAAAAACCTTCTAAAGGAGTGAATCCAGATGAAGTTGTAGCTGTTGGAGCTGCTATACAAGGGGGAGTATTAACAGGAGATGTACAAAATGTGTTATTATTAGATGTTACTCCTTTATCTTTAGGAATTGAAACTTTAGGAGGAGTATTTACTAAACTTATTGAATCTAACACGACAATACCTACTAAAAAATCAGAAATTTTTTCTACCGCATCTGATAATCAATCGGCAGTAACTATACGTGTAGGACAAGGAGAAAGATCTATGTTTAATGATAATAAAGAAATAGGTCGGTTTGACTTAGTAGATATACCACCAGCACCTAGAGGTACTCCTCAAATTGAAGTAACTTTTGATATAGATGCTAATGGTATTCTGAATGTTTCAGCAAAAAATAAAGGAACAGGAAAAGAACAATCTATACGTATTGAAACTTCTTCAGGTTTGAATCAAGAAGAAATAGAAAAAATGAAAAAAGAGGCAAAAGAAAATGCTCAAAAAGATGAAAAAATAAAAAAAGAAATTGAAAAATTAAATACAGCAGATAATCAGATTTTCCAATCTGAAAAACAATTGAAAGATTATGAAAATAAATTGTCTGAAAATAATAAAAAAAATATAAAAGATTCTTTAGAAAAGTTAAAAAATGCTCATTCTAAAAAAGATTTCATTTCTATTGATAATTATATGAAAAAATTAAACGAAGCTTGGAACAATGCTTCTCAAGAAATTTATAGCACAGAGAATACAAATAAAAATAATCAATCAAACAAAAAAGAGAATGAAAATGAAGAAAAAAGTAGCAAAGGTAATGAAAATGTACAAGATGTAGATTATGAAGAAGTAAAATAAAAATTGAGAAAGGGAGTATATTATGATTATGATGGAACAGTAGAAATTATAGTTTCTCCTCCAGTAACTTTTTCTCCCTTTTTCACTAAAATTATAGAGTTTAATGGTAAAAAAATATCAACTCTGGATCCAAATTTAATAAATCCAAGTTCATCTCCTTTTTTTACGATGGTATTTTTTTTTGCATAAAGAACAATGCGTCTAGCTAAAAAACCAGCTATTTGTCGAAATAATATTTTATTTCCTTTACTAGTTTTCACAACTGTTGTTGTGTGTTCATTATATGATGAAGCTTTAGGAAGCCAAGCTATTATATATTTTCCAGGATGGTATTTTACATAAACAATTTTTCCAGAAACAGGAAACCTGTTAACATGTACATTGAAAGGAGACATAAAAATAGAAATACACATACAATTTTTTTTTAAAAATTCATTTTCGAAAATTTTTTGTATATTCAAAATTTTTCCATCAGCAGGAGAAACAATTATTTCTTGATTATAATTTTTTTCATGAATTTTATATAAAAAATTTCTTTTCGGATTTCTAAAAAAGAAAATCAGAAAAAGATAAAAAAAAATAAAAAAAATTGATAAAAAAATACAAATCAATCTAGATAATAAAAAGTAAGAAAAGATTACTAATAATAATATTATTACTAATGTATATCCTAAAAATATAATTCCTTCTTTATGAATAGAAATCATGATTGAAAAATTTTATTTATACATAAATCATGAATGTTTTCGTAATTTTATTTCTAAAATTAGAAAATATAAACGAGACTAGTTACCACAGTAGCTATAATAGGGATAACAAAAATAAAACTATCTAATCTATCTAAAAAACCACCATGTCCAGGAAACCAAATCCCTGAATTTTTTACCCTAAAAGATCTTTTAATGGTTGACTCCACAAGATCTCCAATAGTAGAAAAAATAGGAACAGTAAAAGACAAAATAAACCAATATTTATTTCCCCATATTTTATATAAAAAAAATCCTAGTATTATACAAAAAAAGAAACCACCAATGACTCCTTCTATTGATTTTTTAGGAGAAATAGATATAGCTATTTTTCTTTTTCCCCATTTTTTTCCTATTAAATAAGATAGAGAATCATTTGTCCATATTAAAATAAATACACCTAAAATTAATTGTTTACCATTATTAATAATCGCATATATGTAAGATGCTAAATAAAATGGCATAATAATATACACCAATCCAAAAATCATATAACTGGCTTCTACTATTTTTTCTTTATGAGAATTTTTTTTGGAAAATAATTGAATTACAAGAAAAATTATAGAATAAGGAATAAAACAAATCACATATGGAATTAATCCTTTTTCTTTTTCTATAAAAAAATCTATAAAAATAGAAAATAAAAAAAATAAAGAAGTAACTTTAATTAAAGTAATGTTTGTTTTTAATATTAGTAAAAATTCAAATAAACAAAGAAAAGATAAAATCATCATTACTATTCTAAAAGTTTTTTCTCCTTTTTCTATAGAAAAAATAATTGAAATAACATAAATCAAACCAGTAAAAAACCTTATCAGAAAATTTAAGTTTTTCTTTTTTTTCATTGTCTTTTCAATTCAATCAAGAAGAAGAAATGTTGCTAACAGAACTCAACATATCACCGATTTCATCAGGATAAGGCCTTTCTCCAAATATTTTTTTTAAATCCTCTCTAAAAATAACTTCTTTTTCCAATAATTTGTTAGCCAATATAGATAATTTTTTCTCATTGTTTTTCAATATATTTTTAGCCCTTTGATATTGTTCTGTTATAATCTTAGATATTTCTTCATCTATAATTTGAGCAGTTTTTTCACTATAAGGCTTTGAAAAAGAAAACTCATTTTGTCCTGTGGAATCATAATAAGAAATATTTCCAATTTTTTCATTTAATCCAAAAATAGCTACCATAGATTGAGCTTGTTTTGTCACTCTTTCTAAATCGTTTAAAGCTCCAGTAGAGATACTACTGAAAATAATTTCTTCTGCCGATCTTCCTGCTAACAATGCACATATCTCATCTTTCATTTGTTCTGGAGTAGTTAGTTGTCTTTCTTCAGGAAGATACCATGCTGACCCTAAAGATCTTCCTCTTGGAACTATGGTTACCTTTACTAAAGGGGCAGCATGTTCTAACAACCAACTTATTGTAGCATGTCCCGCTTCATGATAAGCGATCCGTTTTTTTTCATTTGGTTTTATTATTTTATTCTTTTTTTCTAAACCTCCAATAATACGGTCTATTGCATCAAGAAAATCTTGATTTTCTATTTGATTTCTATCTTTTCTTGCTGCAATAAGAGCTGATTCATTACAAACATTAGCTATATCTGCTCCACTAAACCCTGGAGTTTGTCTTGCTAAAAAATCTATATCTACGTTATCAGATAATACTAATCTTTTAAGATGTACACGAAATATTTCTTTTCTTTCATTTAATTCAGGTGGATCTACTAGTATAGTACGGTCAAAACGACCAGGACGAAGTAAAGCTTTATCCAAAATATCGGATCTATTAGTAGCTGCTAATACTATTACATTAGTATGAGTACCAAATCCATCCATTTCTGTTAAAAGTTGGTTTAAAGTATTTTCTCTTTCATCATTTGATCCAGCTATATTACTTTTTCCACGAGCTCTTCCTATTGCATCTATTTCATCAATGAATATTATACATGGAGATTTTTCCTTAGCTTTTTCAAATAAATCTCTCACTCTGGAAGCCCCTACTCCTACAAACATTTCCACAAAATCTGATCCTGATAAAGAAAAAAATGGAACTTTTGCTTCCCCAGCTACAGCTTTTGCTAATAAAGTTTTTCCTGTTCCTGGTGGCCCAATCAACAAAGCTCCTTTAGGGATTTTTCCTCCAAGTTTAGTATATTTTTGAGGGCTTTTTAGAAATTCTACAATTTCTTGAACTTCTTCTTTAGCTCCTTCTAAACCGGCAACATCTTTAAATGTTATTTTTACATTGTCATTTTCATCAAATAACTTAGCTCTAGATTTACCTATATTAAATATTTGACCTCCAGGGCCTCCACTAGTAGACCCTATCCTCCTAAACAAGAAAATCCAAAAAATAATTAATAATATAAAAAATATACCATAATCAAAGAAAAATTTAGTTATAGTATATTCTTGCTGATTTTTAAAATCAATAATAGTATTTAAATTATATTTTTTTTTATATTCCTCAAATTTTTTTTGAAAAAATTGTAAATCCCCTATTTCAAACTCATATTGTAATGGTTGTGTTATAAATCTTTTATCATTTTCATTATTTTTAATAATGTTTCGAGTAGGATTATTATTAAATGGTAAAAATTCTTTCTTTAAATAAACATATACTATTTCTCTATGTTTTACTATAATTTTTTGGATTTCTCCTCTAGAAAGAATATCAAAAAAAGTATCCTGATCTATTTTTCTAGGATTAGAAAAAGAAGATTTAAAAAAAAATATACCCAAAAATATAGCAAATATGACTGCATATACCCAAAAAAAGTTGTTTTTACTTTTTATTTTTTTGTCTATCATATCATATAGGTTTCTTCATTACTTAATTTTAAATAAAAACCTTAGTAATATTATGAATTATGATTCCAAAGATTTTCTATATCATAATAAAATCTCAATTGTTTTTGAAAAATATGAACAACAATAGAAATATAATCAACTAAAATCCATTCTCTATTTTTCAGCCCTTCTACATGCCAAGGTTTTTCCTCTAGGTTTTCAATCGTTATCTTTTCTATAGATTGAAAAATAGCATATACTTGATTATGAGAGTCTCCATTACAAATAACAAAATAATCACAAATAAAATTTTTATTATTTTTTAAATTTATAATAGATACATCTTTTCCTTTAACCGTTTGAATTCCTTCTATGATCTTATCTAATAACAAAACAAAAATTATTTATTTAACAAATAAGCAAGTATTTCTTTTATTAAATTTATTTCAAAAAACAAAAATAAGGTTTTCGCTTTCCTTAAAGAAGTTAAATTTAAAACATTTTGAAAAAATTTATTTGGCCTATAAATCTAATTATATTAAAAGAAATTAATTCTACAAATCAATATGCTAGAAAATATATTCATGAAAAGTATAATTGGATGGTCATTTGGACAATGAATCAAACCGAAGGAATAGGAATGAATCAAAATTTATGGTATGTAGAAAAAGAAAAAAATCTGACTTTTAGTATTATTTTTAAACCTATTCAAACTTTATATATAACAAAAATATATGCCATAAATATTATTATAAGTAATGCTATACATAAAACCTTATCTAGATATTATAATCAAAAAAATAAGGAAAAAATTTGGATCAAATGGCCTAACGATATTATTATAAATAATAAAAAAATAGGTGGCATTTTAATAGAAAATAAAATTTTTGAAAAAAAAATTCATACTACCATTATTGGTATAGGTTTAAATGTTTATCAAAAAAAACTTCAAAAAGAATGGCATGCATCTTCTTTAAAAAAGATTTTCAATCTAAATTTTGATTTAGATTATCTTTTTTATGAAATTATATATTTTATTCAAAAAGAATATCTTTTTTTTACGATTTACGGAGACAAATTTATACGAAAATATTACATTAGTCATTTATATTTAAAAGATCAAATTTCTTATTTTTATATTTATAAAACAAATAATTATATTTCAGGAATAATACGATCTATAACAGATCAAGGATTTTTAGTAATTGAATGTAATAAAAAACTCTATTTTTTTTATCATAAAGAAATAGAATTTCTTATTCCGTAGTGTTTTTATACTTTTTGTTTGATATTTTTTTGATTATGTTTTTCCAATAATTACGTTTTATAGCTTTTTTTTCTTGAATTTTTATAAGAATTTTTTTTTCATTTAACATTAATTCTTTGATAAAAAAGAAAAATCCAATGTTGATTATATTAGATATAAAATAATATAAAGACAAAGCAGATGCATAACTATTTATGAAAAATAACATTACAATAGGCATCAAATATAATAAAAAATTCATATCAGGAATAGAAGAATTATTCCCATTTTGGGAAAAATCTTTTCTTCCATCATTACTAAGTCTTGTATAAACCAACAATGCTAAAGAATACAATAAAGTTAGTAAACTTACGTGATTTCCGTAAAAAGGAATAAAAAAAGGTAATTTTAAGATTGAATCATATGAAGTAAGATCCTCTACCCATAAAAAAGATTTACCTCTCAAATTAATTATAGTAGGAAAAAATTTGAATAAAGAATAAAAAATAGGAATCTGAAATAAAGTAGAAACACAACCAGACATTGGATTAATTCCTACATTATGATATAATTCCATTATAGCTCTTTGTTTTTTGAAAACATCTTCTTTGTATTTATGATTTAATTTTTCTATTTCTGGACGAATCAATTTCATCATGGCACTTAATTTATATTGTTTATAAGTAATTGGAGATAATATAAGTTTCACAACTACAGTCATTAAAATAATAATAACTCCATAATTTAAATTGGTCTTTTCCAAAAATTGAAAAACTGTTAAAAAAAAATATTTATTGATCCATTTGAGAAAACCCCATCCAAATGGAATAATATTTTCAAATCCATTTTGATATTTTTTTAATAAATTTAAATCCAAAGGACCAAAATAAAAACGAAAAGAAAAATCCTCATTCTTCATTATATTTATAAATGTTTTCAACTGAACTTTTTTTAATATAGTCCCTGAAGAAAAATTTTCAGATTTTACAAAAACATTTTTTAATATTTTTTTTGGAATAAATATAAAAGAAAAAAATTGTTGTTTATGAGCTATCCAATTTGCTCCATATATATTTTTATCTTCTGTCTTTTTTTCAGATAAATATTTTATAGAAGCAGAATTATCCAAATCATCATTAGAATTAGAAACAGAATAATATACTTGAGTATAAGAGTTTTCCCAATCTCTGTCCTTTTCTAAGGATAAAATTTTATGTTCTAAATTGAGATAAAATCCAGATTTTTTTTCTGGATCATTAAAATCAAAATTAGTTTTAATAGAAAAACCAACATCATACTGATCTTTTTCTCCTATTGTATATATATAATCTAAAAATCCTTCTCCATAAGGATTTTTAGCTCTCATAATAAGAGTTTGTATTCCCGATATCTTATTTTTTTTTAATGAAAAAGGTTGAAAATATAATGCATTTGTATCAATATTTAATCCTTTTTGATTAAAAAAAGATAATTTGTATAAAAAACTAGAATCCTTTATTAAATAAAGATTTTTATCATGATATGATAATAAAGAATCGTATGCTCTATATTTTTTTAAAAGTACTTCATTAATTCCTCCCCCTAAACCAGAAATTTTAAGTTTTAAAACATTATTTTCTAATAGATAAAAATGATTTTTTCTTCTTTCATCCGTGATGAAAGTTTCTTTTTTTGTAAAAAATTCTTTACGATTAAAATTAAATTTTTTAGAACTACTGTTGTTAGTATTGTTGTTGAGATAAGTAAAAATTATTAGAACAAACAATATAAGAATTAATCCTGTTATAGAACTATAATCTAAATTTTTATCCTTCATATATAAGAAGAATTCTGATAAGTGATAGATACTTGTATAAAATTAGTAAATAAAGGATGTGGATTTGTTACTGTACTTTGATATTCTGGATGATATTGAACTCCCAAGAAAAAAATATGGTTTTCTAATTCTAATGCTTCTACTAAACCTGTATCCGGATTTATTCCAACTGCTTTCATTCCAGCATTGGAAAAATGTTTTAAATAATTATTATTAAATTCATATCTATGACGATGTCTTTCAAAAATTTCTTTCTTTCCTCCATAAATAGAAAATATTTTAGACCCCTCTGTAAGAGAACACTTCCAATTTCCTAAACGCATCGTTCCTCCTGTGTGAGTTAATCTTTTTTGTTTATCCATTAAACTTATTACTGGATGAGATGTGTTTGGATTTGTTTCATAACTTTCTGCTTTTTTTAATCCTAATACATTTCTAGCAAATTCTATTACAGCAATTTGCATACCTAAACATATTCCAAAAAATGGAATTTTATTTTCTCTTGCATATTTTACTGCAAGTATTTTTCCTTCTATTCCTCTATTTCCAAATCCTGGAGCAACTAAAATACCTGAAATTCCTTTAAAATATTTTTTTATATTTGTTTCTTTAATCATTTCTGAATAAATCCATTTTATATTAACATAAGTTTCATTTTCTGTTCCTGCATGAATTAAAGCTTCTGTAATCGATTTGTAAGAATCATGTAAGGAAACATATTTTCCAACCAATGCTATTTTGGTTTCAAATTTTGGATTTTTATATTTTTTAATAAAAATTTTCCATTTTTTTAAATCTGGAATAGTAATAGTAGATAAATTCAAATGATTCAATACTTCCTCATCAAAATTTTGTAAATGTAATAAATAAGGGATTTCATATATAGTTTTAGTATCTATTGATTCAATAACATGTTTCAGTTGCACATTGCAAAATAAAGCTAATTTTTTTCTAATATTATCGGATATATGTTTTTCTGTTCTACAGACTATAATGTCTGCTTGTATTCCATTTTCCATTAAATTTCTAACAGAATGTTGTGTTGGTTTTGTTTTAATTTCCCCAGTTACTACTGTAGGAAGCAATGTCAAATGAATAACCAATCCATTAAATCTTCCTAATTCCCACTTTAACTGACGGACTGATTCTATATAAGGTAAACTTTCTATATCTCCTACAGTTCCTCCTATTTCAGTAATAATAATATCATAATTTTTGGAATCTCCAATAATTTTGATCCGTCTTTTAATCTCATTAGTTATATGTGGAATGACTTGTACTGTTTTACCTAAATAATTTCCTTTCC